>JANLWV010000253.1:0-4828 GCA_031364765.1 Vicinamibacteria bacterium | reverse complement strand
CCGTTGGACGCCGCCTGGATCGCCCGCAGCGGCGTCGATTCCATCACGTAGGTCAGGTAGTAGTAATTGTTTTCCGGGATGTCCTTGTAGGTGAGCCCCAGGTGGGTGTGCGAGTCCACGAGACCGGGCAGGACGGTCAGGTCGGAGAGATCCACGACGGTGGCGCCTTCAGGAACCGCGAGACTGGCGCCGATGGCGGTTATCTTCTCGCCTTGAACCACGATCATCTGGTTCACGGCCGCGCGGCCCGTTTCAGGATCGACCAGTCTCCCCGCGCGAATCACGGTGGTCTGGGCAAAGGCCCCCGAAGCGCCAAGGGCGAGGAGACACACCAGGAGTTTCTTGTTCATCACGATCACCTTTCTTTTAATGAGCCTAAGACGTCGGACCTCAACTCTTCCCGATGGGCCCTGGAAAAAACCCGCACGTCGAATTCGGCCTTCTCACCCGGTTTGAGCACAATCATGTTGGCATCGATTCCAAGGTTGTGGAGGTTGAAGGCATCCGTCGGGCAGGTATTGGGCTCGATGCAGATCGCCTTTCGCGGGGCCGGTGGTGTGTAAACCACAATGTGCGGAAACTGCCGCCGATTGAACTCCACCACCGTTTGAACCCCGTTCACGTCGTCATTCAGAAAACACTGCACTCGTCCGGACGCGTCGGCCCGCGCGTCCGTGTAGATGTCGTCCAGAAGCAAACCGGCTATGTCACGTGGCTGCCGCAGGTCGAACCGCGCATCCAGATCCAGCAGCTCTCCGGTAGGCAGGCTGTCTTTCAGCTCCCATCGTTTCGCGGCCGGCACCTGAATCGTGCCTCGTTCGGGGCGACGAAAATAGGGATGGATGCCAAAGCCTGTGGGCATGTCCCGCTCTCCGGTGTTTTGTGCGACCGCGTGAAGTTCCAATCCGCCCTGTCTCACGCGATAGGTCATCTGAAGGGTGAAAGGAAAAGGGAATTGACCCAGTATCTCGCGCGCGTGGTCGTGAGCCTTGATCTCGGAACGAATCCAGGCGCCTTCGCCCGCCGAAGCCCCCGTCTCGAGCACCTTCCAAGCCTTATCGCGGACGAAGCCATGGCGCGGCGGGCTGATCGGATACCGCTCGCCCTGGAACGTGAATGCGCCATCCTTGATGCGATTCGGAAAAGGGAACAGCAACGGGTTTCCGTAGCTCGTCGGCTTCTTACAAAACTCGGCAAACGAGATCGGCTCCAGAACCGCCAACACCGTCTTGAAGGCGAAACAGTTATTGCCCAGCGCGGGAGCGATTTCGGCGATCGCTCGCTCCCCTTCCCGCAGCATGAATACTTCGACACCGTCCCTGGTTTCCGAACCCACCGAGTAGCCTTGTTCCATAGCTCGCCCCTCATTATTCGCCCCCGCATGCCATTCGTGCAATTCGACTGGAAGGCCGGGCGAGGTCGACCCCTGACTTGCCGCCCTCTGGGATAGCATTCCTGTGTGAGCTCCCCCCTGAAGGTGCGAGACGTCATGACCCGCGACCCTCTCACCCTCTCACCGGAGGTGAGCTTGATGGAGGCGCTGCAGATGATGCGCCTCCGCAAAATCCGTCGCATTCCCATAGTGGCGGGCGGCAAGCTGATTGGCCTCCTCACCGAAGGCGACCTCAAGCGCGCCGAGCCTTCGACCCTTTCCGACACCCAGGAGCACTTCACCGCGGTCATGGAGGGGACGCAGGTCACGCAGATTATGACCAAGAATCTCGTCACCACGACCCCCGATACCACGCTCCTCGAGGTCGCGCGCATGCTGGGAGAGAACAAGTACGGGGCCTTGCCCGTGCTCGAGGGCGAGAAGCTCGTCGGCATCCTCACCGACAATGACCTCATCGGCGCCCTGGTGAAGCTGCTCGAACGCGAGAACTAGCCATCCAATTCCCCCGCCTCCTCGTCCGCGGTTTTTTTGTCGCGGTCCTGAGCGTGGCCGCGCCGCTTCAGGCCAGAGCCTCCGCGGCGCCGTGCCCCCCGGCGAGAGTGCCCCCGTCTGCCGAATACCTGAACCTGGTGACGCGCTACGCGGCGGGCGAACACGCTGCCGCCGTCATCCTCCTTGACGGCTGGAACGACGACCGGCTCCGCTGCGATCTCGACAATCTACAGGCCGCGGCGGTGGCGGTTCGGCGCTGCCGCGAGTGCGAGGAGCGGCTCGTGTTCGACCGATTCTCGATTCGGGGGGCGATCCTCCTGCACGCAGATCGAGAGATTTGGGAGCAGTTCGGGTCGCCGGTGAGCGAGCAGCCGGTCTCTTGCCGGGCGGGGCCGCAGGCGCAAGTGGTCGAACGCCTGGCCGCGGTGCTGATCCTGGTTGACCCGGAGGCGAAGGTCTTCTTGAGACGCTTCTATGTGGCTATGGCTCGCCGTGCGCACTGGTCTCACTGCATCCAGCAGGCGGAGCAGTGGGCTCGCGCGGGGCTCAAGCGGCTCCCCAAAGACGGGACACTCCTCCTGACCCTCGGTATCGTTCTCGAGACCACCGCCTTTCTCACCCTGGTCCCGGCGCCGCGGACGGCGAACCTGGGGCCGCAGGCGCTCCGGCAGTTCGAGGTTCAGACGGCGCAACTGGGCAGCCTCTGGGAGAGAGTCCGGCGGACGTTTGACGACGCCCTCGCGGCCGACCCGGATCAGCGCGAGGCGCGGTTGCGCCTCGGTCGCGTGCTCTGGCGCCTCAACCGGCCCAAGCCGGCGCGCGCCTGCTTCGAGGAGGTGCTTTCGAGGAGCGACGACCCGGATCTCGTCTACCTCGCCCATCTCTTTCTCGGCCGCATCCACGAGGACCAGGACCATCTCGCGGAAGCAGAGAAGGAATACCGGGCGGCCCTCGCGATCCGACCGCTCGCGGAACCAGCCGCGGTGGCGGTATCACACGCGCGTCTGCTGATGGGGGATCCCGAGGGCGCGCGCGAGGCTCTTGGTTCTGCGCTCGGGCAGGTCCGCCTTCGCACCGAGGTCGATCCCTACAAGCGCTATCCCATGGCCCATACACGGGAAGGGGAGACGAGCCTCGACGAGTTACGGAGAGAGGTGATCCGGTGACCTTCGCCTTCGCTTCGTTCCTCGCTCTCCTCGGTTTTGCGCCCGCCCTGAAAGCGCAAGCGCCGGCCCAGGCTCCGGCGGTGTTTGGCGTTCAGGTCGATAACGTCTACGTGGATGCCTTCGTCTCTCGTCGGGGCGACCCGGTGACCGGTCTCACCGCGTCCGATTTCGAGCTGAAAGACAACGGAGTGGTGCAACGTCTCGAGCTTGTCTCGACCGGAGCGCTGCCCCTGCTGGCCGTGCTCGCGTTCGACAGCAGCGGCAGCCTCGCCGGCGAGAGGTTTGCCGCCCTACGGGCAGCCACCCGCGCCTTTCTCGACAGCCTGAAGCCGCAGGACGAAGTGTCTCTCTTCACCTTCGCGGGCGAGACGCAGTGGCTGGTCCGGCCGACCACGGACAAGTTCGCGGCCATCTTCGCGCTCGAACGACTGCAGGCGGCCGGGGCCACAACCGTCCTGGACGCGTTGTACGCTGCGGTGATCCTTCCCCAGACCCAGGGAAGAACCCTGGTCGTGCTCTTCACGGACGGCGAGGACAACATGAGCTGGCTGGACTGGCGGCAGATGCAGATGGTGGCGCAGCGGTCCAATGCTCTGATTCATGTCGTCGGCCTGAGGCGGCCCGAAGATGAGGGCTTCACCAGACCGACCTCTGACCTTGCCGGCCGCATGTTGCCGGCGGTGGGAACTCCATCACTGGAGTGGTTGCACACCTGGGGCCTCCGGCAGATCGCGGAAGCGAACGGCGGCCGGTACTGGGAGGCGGAATCGCCGGCGCGCCTTAAGACCGCATTCGCCGCCATCACGGAGGCGATGGCCCAGCGCTACATCCTCAGCTATGAACCGCAGGGCGTGAAGCGCAGGGGCTGGCACGAAATCGAACTGCGGCTACTCGGCCGGAAGGGCGAGGTCCACGCCCGGCGCGGGTACTGGGTCTTCGACCGTTGACGACCGTGGCGACGCGTTCGCCTCCGTTTCTCGGTCCAGCCATGGAGTTCATGCGGACGTCTTCGGGCGGCCTACCTGACCGGCGTCAGCAGGGAGTCGTGGTGGTCGAGGATCAGTGAGCGCAGGTAGGGGGAGATCTGCTCGACGCTTTGGAAGCCGGCGGCCTTGGCAGCGCTCGCCGACTTTTCCTTCGGAATGTCGTCCCGCTCGGCGTAGTGTTTCCAGCCCTTGTAGGGACCGAGGGTGAAGCAGTCCCACGAGGCCCCGAGTTCTCGCACGAAGATCGCGGTCTGCGGGCGTTCGAGAAGGCCCGCGTAGACGTTTTCCATCTCCCGCTCCTTTAGAAGCTCGCCGCGCTTTTCGCCAAGCGCATGGAACATCTCCACGTGGTAGAGGTTCGCATCGCGGAAGGCGGGGAGCGTTTCGAGATCCGGCCCGCGCACGAACTCGTCCTCCTGCCAGGCGACGAGATCAGGCGAGACGAGGGGAGCCGGTCGATCGTCCTTCAGGCCCTGGGCGTACGAAGCGGTGGCCTGCAGGACCATCAGGTCCCAGTGATCGCCCTGCGAGTGTCGAAGCAGCAGCGTCTTCGAGCCGGCGGCGCCAAAGCCCTTCGCCTTGAGCGCGCCGATCAGGTCGAGCAGGCGCCCGGGAGCAGCGCGCAGAAGAGTGTTTCGGTAGAGGACATCGCCGCGCAGGGCCTGGGCGTGAACCGGGGGAGCGAGGGTCAGAAGCAGGAGGGTGATGGTGAGGAGGAGTCGGGGCATGTGAAATCCTTACTTGTCGAGGTCTTCGATCGTTGCCGCACTCGGTGGACGTTCCCGCCGGAG
>JANLWV010000243.1:0-5219 GCA_031364765.1 Vicinamibacteria bacterium | reverse complement strand
CGACATCGGTCCCGTCGATCCTGGCGGTATAGACGTGATGGGCGGTGTCTGCTCCGATTTTCGCGTTACCGATCACGCTCTTGTTGTCGGGCGAGAAATAGAACTCGGCGCCCTCTCCGAGGTTGGGAATGATCCGGACCGGCAACTCGGTCGTAGCTGACCCGGGCGCCTGGGTGAAAGCGAGCGAAGGAAGGAGCAGGGCGGCGGCCAGGGCGATTCGGGCCAACCTGATTGGTCGGTGGTGTTTCATGGGTGGGAAGGACTGCCTTTCAAAAGAAGAGGTTACGACTCGGACCTGCGATAGACCGCACGCATCATTTCGAACTCGCCGCCATCCGGCAAGGGGAGCAGGACGCGGAAGACTTGTTCGGTTTCCGAGACCAGCTGAGACGTTTCTCTCCAGGCCATGGTCTGTCCGTTGGGCATCTTCGCGCTCCAGAGGTACGTCATGGTTTTTGCTCCCGCATCCCACTCGCCCTCGCCCACGTAGAGACTCGAGCGCGTGTCGTCAACCCACGTGCCCACGTAGCGCTTCGACGCGGCGTTGTAGCCGTAGATTCCATGCCCCTCAAAGCCGGTGGTGTGGTTCTTGAAGTCGGTGATCAGCCAGCGCCCGCCGCTGATCAGCCGGCCGACGAGCCGCCCGATGGAGGCCTGAGGAGGGGCGCCCGGTGTGGGGATGACGGTGATGGTCGCGTCCCATTCACCCACGTCTTTGTGGAGCAGCGCGAGTTCCGGGGTGGTTGCGGGGTCTGCCATGGGTCTCCTCTGCGGTTACGGTGGAAGGGTTGCAGGAGCGCCCGGGGGTTTGAGCGCCAGGCCAGCCCCGTCTCGGCGAAATGATCCATGTGAAGACTTGTCTTATGTTTATAACAACAGGACCGACAAGAAGCGTAGGACATCGCGCCCGAGAGAGTCAAGCAGTCCCGCCGGAACTACATGCTGCGAACGCGCAGGCCGACGGTGATGCTCCGGCCCCGCGCGGGCGCGAACTGGAACTGTTCGCGGTAGAACTTGTTTCCCAGATTCTCGACATTCACGGTGAGGCCCAGGGTCTTCTTGTCCTTCCGCCAGTCGTAGCCCACGCCGACGCGGTGGATGGTGAAGCCTTCGAGGGCGGCCAGATCCTGGAAGATGAGGAACGGGGAATTCTTCAGCGTGGTGGCCACGCGGTCCACCTTCTTTTGATAGCGGAAGGAATACTCACCCCAGAAGCGATCCCTCTTGTCGGAGAGGCGCAGCCCCGCGATGACTTTGAGAGGCGTGATGTTGTCCTGGGGCGTGCCCGCAATCGAAGTCTTGGCCAGTGGATTTGTGCCCTTCAGAACTTCACCCTTGTTGTAGGAGCCGTTGGCGAACAGCAAGACAATCGCCGGTCCCTGCTTCCGCGAACCTTGAAGGTCGCCCTCCACCCCCTGAATTCGTATGTCCGCGAAGTTGATGGCCTGGGAAACCGAACTTGAGGCGGTGAGAGCCGTGATCTCCGTGGAGATGAAGTCGGAGTACTTGTTGTTGAAGTAGGAGAGCGACCCCTGCACCTGCGCCGAGCGGAACTTCAGGCCGAGATCGATGTTGTCGCCCTTCTCGGGGCCGACCGTGATGTTGGGAGCGACGCTTCCGATGGTGGCCGGGCCAGCGAAGAGCAGCTCCTCCAGGTTGGGATGGCGATAGCTGCGACCGTAATGGGCGATGAAGCTCAGTTTATCGCTCTGCTTGACCACGAGGCCGATATCTCCGGTGAAGGCGGTCCGGCTGAGGCTGTCGCCGCTCGGATTAGGCAGGGTGGCCGGATTGATGGCCGGGTTGGTGCCGGCGATGACCGCGTCGATGTTGTATCCCGCGGTGGCTTCGGTCGCGACCTTGTAGTTGTCGAGCCGCACGCCGGCGACGAGGCGGACCTTGTCGGTCAAGTCCCATTCGTCCTGGGCAAAGGCGCCGAAGTCGGCGAACGTGGCATTGGGAACGCGCGTCGGCTTGGTGACGCTGGGCGGGCCGAGGGGAAGCAGGGCCGGAAAGACGACCGCCGCCGGCCCGCGCGCGCCGAGCGCCACCTGACCCACGAGATTCAGTTGAGTGGAACTGGTGCGGTAGTCCGCGCTGTCATCCTTGTAGTAGGTGAGGCCCGCGGTCAGAACGTTCCTGGGCGAGACCAGGAATGTGTTTTGCAGGTCGAAGCCTTGCGTCTTGATTTTCTGTCCGGTGTCGCTGTTGATGACGAGCCTGAAGATGTTGATTGGGAAGAAGGTCACCGCGGTGGGGGCGGGGAACTGAACAGGAATATTGACGTTGCGGAGCAGCCGGTCCTGCTTCTGGTAGTACGCGGTGGCGGAGAGGCGGGAGAACCAGGAATTGATGGAGCGGACCTCGTAACGGGCCGAGACCTTGTCCAGCTTGCTGTGGGGCAAAATGATGCCCTGGAAGAACTGGGGCGGCACAAAGTCTGGGAAACCCACGTCCTTGGCCTCGCGATGGAAATACTTCACCCGCAGGTTTTGCTTGTCGCTTAGGGAGACCAGGGCGTTGCCGTTCACGGTGCTGCCGTCGAGGAACGAGGTTGGGATCTCCGTCGAGGTGCGCACGAAGGGCGCGTTGAAGGGGTCGGGGAACGCCTTGAAGGTGAAGCCGAACGCATCCGCGGTGTCGGCCTGAACCAGAGTCCTGTTCGCGTACAGCGGCCTTGAGTCCTCGAGGACGCTGCCATTCTTGCCGCCGCTCTCGTAGTTGTCGAAGGATTCCTTGCCGCCCGATAGACTGAGTGCGTACCGCGGCCCGGCCAGTCCGACACCCACATTGCCGCGCCGGCCGTTCTCGTTCGAACTGTAGTAGCCGTTGAGATTGGCGGTGAATCGCGTCTGGTCGGCGAACGCGGGCTGCGCGGTGCGAATGTTGACCGTGCCGGACAGGGCGTCCGTGCCGTAGAGCACCGAGCCCGAGCCGCTCACCACTTCGATGCTCTCGATGCTTGATGCGTCGACGAGGCCGACCTCCACGCCGGCGCGGTCGGTGGCGGTGCGCGCGTTGTTGAGGCGCTCGCCGTCCACCAGGACGAGCACGCGGGTCGAATCGAGTCCCCGGAGCCGCGGTCGCATCTGGAAGGGACCGCTGCCCACCGGTGTCACGCCGGTGGCTTCGATCAGCAATTCGCCGGGCGAGGCGGGGTTTGTCGTGGCCATCGTTTCCGGGCCCAGGCTTTCGGCGCGGAGCGGAACCACCAGCGCGTCGCGCGCGCTGCGGGAAGCGGTCACCGTGACCTCGCTCTGAAGATTGCCTACGGAGAGGAGGAAGTCGACCACTGCAGTGTCCGCTTCGGTTTCAAGGGAACTGTTGCGGACGGCTTCCGAGAACCCGGTGGCTCGCGCGCTCACGCGGTAGAGGCCGGCCTTCAGCCCGGTGAACGAGTAGGCGCCAGTCGCATCGCTCGTGCCGAGAGACGACACACCGGTGGCCACGTTCTCGATCGTGACCTCCGCCCCGGCGAGCGCCCCCCCGACCGAGTCGGTTGTCTTTCCCTTGATTTCACCCGCGGAGGCCACGCTCGCGAGCAGGGACGCCGCCAGAGTCAGAACGGCACGGGAAGGCACGGTTTTTCGAGCTTTCATTCGTTTCTCCAAGGTCAAGGATAAGGATCTGCCGACAGGTCGAACGATACGTCCGAAGTTTAAGTACAACCGCGTCCGCGAAAAAAAGCCGACGCCGGCGCGGCGGCGGGGTGACGGGCCGTGACCCACGAATTGGGCGAAAAGGGATCGGACTTTTCGGCGAGAGCGGGTACGATTGGACCTGAAAGCAGGCATGGGTTGTAGCCCGAGTGTCCGGGAAGGGAGACCGATAAGTCATGAGGCGCGACAGTTCAGAAGACGTTGAATCGCTGATCCTCTCTCCGCGTCGCAACAGCGATGACGATTCTGATGAGTTTGACGACGAGACCAGCGAAGACGCCGATCTCTTCGTGGACGAGGAACTCCCCGGCCTCGACGACGACGACGACGATGACGATCTCCATGAGGATGACGAGGACGACGAGTTCGAGGTCGCCGAAGACGAGGACGAGGACGAAGCCGGGGGGGATGGCAAGACCAAGGACGGCCCTGCGGTCGAAGAGGAGGACGACGAGGAGGAGGAAGAAGAAGACGACGACCTCGAGGACGATCTTGAGGATGAGGATGACGAAGGTCTTTTCGACGATGAAGGCGAGGACGATGAGGACAAAAAGGATGGCGGCGAGAAGGTCTGATGCTTGAGGCCGAAACTCCGACTATGGTCCCCGAGTTGAACGGAGGAGTGGCCTCCCCTCTGCCGCGCCCGGCCTGGATCAAGGCCCGCGCTCCCCTGGGAGAGCGCTACGACTCGCTGGTGTCGCTGGTGCGCGGCCAGAGGCTACACACGGTCTGCGAAGAGGCGCGATGTCCCAATATCGGCGACTGCTGGAACCGCGGCACGGCCACTTTCATGATCCTCGGGGACACCTGCACGCGCGCCTGCGGCTTCTGCGCGGTGAAGACGGGCCTCGCGGCCATGCCTCCGGACCCCGACGAGCCGCGCCGGGTGGCCGAGGCCATCGCGGCCATGCGTCTCAAGCACGCGGTCATCACGTCGGTCAACCGTGACGAGCAGAAGGACGGTGCTTCCTGGTCGTTCGCGGAGACCATCAGGCTCATCCGGGAGAAGGTGCCGGGGTGCGCGGTGGAGGTCCTCGTTCCCGACTTTAAGGGCAACTGGGCCGCCTTGCAGGTCGTCATCGACGCCCGCCCCGACATCCTGAACCACAACACGGAGACCGTGCCCAGGCTCTATCGCAAGGTCCGCCCCGGCGCCAATTTCAAACGCTCCCTGGAACTCCTTTCGCGGTCAAAGGACGCGGGCCTGCTGACCAAGAGCGGGGTCATGGTCGGCCTCGGCGAAGAGTGGCACGAGATCCTCGAAACGATCCGCGCCATTCGCGATGCCCGGGTGGATATTCTCACCGTCGGCCAGTACCTCCGGCCGTCGCTCGAGCACCTGCCGATCCTGAAGTACTACACGCCGGATGAGTTCGCGAAGATCAAGGAGTTCGGCCTCTCGATCGGGTTTGGGCATGTGGAGTCGGGCCCGCTGGTGCGGTCGAGCTACCACGCCGACGAGCAGGTGCCGAAGGCCTGAAAGGCCTTCGGCATGGCGAGGCCCCCAAGGGTTCCCGACGGGGCCGAAGCAACCCCGCCTAGGACCGGATCAGGGCCAGC
>JANLWV010000233.1:0-3519 GCA_031364765.1 Vicinamibacteria bacterium | reverse complement strand
CCAAGTGTTTCTCATCGAGTGGGTTCCGACGAACCGACCGGAGCTTACCCCTGAGAATGGTTCCAGAATACGACTGGTCTGCCTGCTGGTCGAGGGAAAGATCACGTACGTGCACCGCCGACTCTGGCCATCCCTGGTCAGGCTCGCGGCCAGGTTTCAAAGAGCCCATCTCGCCAAAGTGTGGAACGAGCACACCCCGAGCGGCGCGCATCGATCGCGGCGCGTAGCGTTCCCCTCCTGGGTCCCCGCCGAGGTAGCGCGGCAAGCGAAGAGGCTCTCGCTTTCTGAGGCTGAGGCGATTCTTTGGCCCCTGCTCGCACCCACGGAACCGGCGAAGCCCGGGCGGCGATAGACCATCGACCCTCGGCCGGGGGCCGCCCTCGCTAAGATCCCTGCTGCGTGACTCGCCTCGCTCCCCCGCAGCCGGAACTTCTCAAGCGCCTGCAAGCCGTCCTCCCCGCGAGCCGGATCCTGGCCCGACCCATCGACCGCCTCGCGCGGGCTTCCGACGCGTCGATGTATCGGATGGTTCCCGAAGTGGTGGTGCGACCGCGCGACGCTTCCGACGTCCGGACGATCCTTGGCGTTGCGCGGGCGCTGGGTCAACCGATCATTTATCGCGCGGCGGGCACATCGCTCTCCGGCCAGGCCGTGGGTGGAGGAATCCTCGTCGATCTTTCTCTCGACTGGGGACGGTTCCGGCTTGAGGACGCCGGGGCTCGCGTCTGGGCTCAGCCCGGCGTCATCGGCGGCCTTCTGAATCGCGCCCTCGCTTCGCAGAGTCGGCGCATCGGCCCTGACCCCGCTTCCATCGACGCCGCCATGATCGGCGGCATCGTGGCGAATAACGCCTCGGGAATGTGCTGCGGTGTCTCTCAGAACAGCTATCACACCATCCGCGGAGCGACCATCGTCCTGGCCGATGGCGTCGTGATCGAAACGCACGGCGAATCGAGAGATGAAGTCGACGAGCGCCTGAAGAACAAGCATCCGCGACTCCATGCCGGACTGCTGGACTTGAAATCCAAAGTGCGCGCGGACAAGACGCTCTCGAAGCGGATCAGACACAAGTTCACCACCAAGAACACGATGGGGTATTCGCTTCAGGCCTTTCTCGAGTTCGACCGGCCCGCCGACATCCTGACCCGGCTGATGGTGGGTTCCGAGGGCACGCTCGGTTTTCTCGCTGACGTCACGCTGGAGACGGTCAAGGATCCCAAAGAGCGCGCGACCGCGCTCGTCTACTTCAGCGCTCTCAAGGAGGCCGGGCGGGCGGTCGACCCCCTCGCCGACGCCGGAGCGGCCGCCCTGGAGATCATGGACAGCGCCTCGCTTCTCTCCATGGCCGACCACCTCGTTCATCCGGTCGAGATCGGCCCGGATTCGGCGGCGCTCCTCATCGAGTTCCAGGCCGACGATGACAAAGCCCTTTCCGACGGCGTCGAGAAGGCCGGTCGTGTCCTGAATCGGCTCGACCGGCTGTCCGAGACTTCTTTCTCCACCGACCCGTCGGGCCGTGATCTGAAATGGAAGATGCGGAAGGGACTGCTGCCCCTGATCGGCGCGCGACGCGGTCCGGGCACGGCGATCCTCAACGAGGACATCGCTTTTCCGCGCGAGCGTCTCGCCGATGCGATCACCGACCTGCACGGTCTGTTCGCCCGTTTCGGTGTGCGCGACGCCGTGGTTTTCGGGCATGCAAAGGACGGCAACCTCCACTTCGTAGCACCCCAGGATTTCCGGGGCGAGCGGAACATCGCGAACTACGCGGCCTTCATGGAAGGTCTCGCCGATCTGGTCCTCGGGAAATACGACGGCGCGCTCAAGGCGGAGCACGGCGCCGGCCGGAACATGGCGCCCTTCGTCGCTCGCGAATGGGGCGAAAGAGCATACGCGATCATGCGCGAGGTCAAGACGCTCTTTGATCCTTACAACATCCTCAACCCGGGCGTCCTGCTCAGTGAAGACAAAAACGAGCACGTCAAGAACCTGAAACCCTTCACCGAAATCACGGCCACCGCCGATCGGTGCATCGAGTGCGGCTTCTGCGAGCCGGTTTGCCCGACGCGCGCCTCGGGCCTCTCACCGCGGCAGAGAATCATTCTGTTGCGCGAGATCAAGGAGATCGAGCATCGCCGCGAGCCCATGCCCGATGGTCTGGCCACGGACTACGCCGACGCCGCCCGCGGCAGTTGCGTTCGCGACTCGATGTGCATCACCGCCTGCCCGGTCAAGATCGACACCGGCCTGTTGATGAAGGAGCTCGATCGCGCCGAGGCGTCGTTTGTCGGCAAGGCGGCGGCCAAGCTCGCCGCGTCCAATTTCACCACGACGGTAGCGATGGCTCGGGGCGCTCTCAGGGCCGCGGCCGCTCTTTCAAACGGGAACCGCGCGACCCGTGGCGTGCTGAGAGCAGGTTCGAGGGTTCTGAACGCGCTCGCTCCCGGCCTCGTGCCGAGAATGGATTCGAAGGCGCCCCTGCCCCTTCCCGCGCCCACGGCGCCGAAACCTCGCGGGGTCGGCGCGCGCGAGGTCGTCTACTTCCCAAGCTGTGTTTCCAGAATTTTCGGCGCGCTGCCGGAGGAGACCGGACCGTCCACGATGGAAGCCACACTGCGTTCTCTCGAAGCAGCTGGTTACCGCGTCTCTATCCCGGAGAGGATCAATTCCCTCTGCTGCGGTCTCGCCTTCTCCAGCAAGTCTCAACAGGAAGCAGCCGACCGCTCGATGAGCGTTACCCATGAAGCCCTGACCCAACTCACGCGCGGAGGACAGCTCCTGGTCGTGACCGACGCCTCGCCCTGCGCCCTCGCTTTCGCCGAACGTGCGACGCCAAACCTCCGCGTGCTCGACTTCGTCCAGTTCTGGTCGCGGGAAGTACTCACACGAAGCGACGCGCCGAGCGGCGTACTCAAGGGACGCGCCATCCTTCATCCGACCTGCTCGCTCACGAAACTGGGGGCGGTTGAGGATTTGAGAACCGTCGCGGCGGCTCATGCCGAGGACGCGGTCGTGCCCCTGCGCGCCGCCTGCTGCGGCTTCGCTGGCAACCAGGGCTTGGTGAGGCCGGAGATCACGGAAGGAGCGACTCGCGCCGAGGCGGAAGACGTCCGCGCCCTCGTCCTCAGCAATGAGAACGCGACCGCGTACTCCACCTGCCGCACCTGCGAAATTGGTATGACTCGAGCCACCGGCCTCTCCTACGCCTCCGCCGCGCACCTCGTGTACCGGGCGCTCGGGCTCCACACTGAGTCGAGCAACAGATAAGGATGGCCTCGGCCCGGGGCGAGTGTCATCAGACCTGCGGACGCGCTTTCAGGAACCGCGATGTCCGACGGAGGGACGCTCGGAGCTTCACAGACGGCCGGGGAGGCTGGTCTGCAGAAAGCCCGAGTTCGATCGCCGCTTCGATGGCATTCGGCCATCTGTCCCGAAGGCCCCGCACGAGGTCCCAGGGCCGGCCCAGCACGGCCGACATGGGCGCGCGGCGGCCATGCGGCAGGAATGGACGACCCCAGC
>JANLWV010000219.1:0-1854 GCA_031364765.1 Vicinamibacteria bacterium | reverse complement strand
GACCATGCTGGCCATGGGCGTGTCGAAGCCCTGGCCCGATGCCATGGAAGCGCTCACCGGGTCGCGTCAGATGGACGCTACTGCGATCCTCGACTACTTCGCGCCCTTGAAGAAATGGCTGGACGAACAGAACCGGGGCGTCGCCATCGGCTGGTGAGATTCCGCTGCTCGTTCAAAACGTCAGCTTCGCGCCGAGCTGGATCTGGCGCGAGGTCGTCACCGTCGATGTGATCCGACCCCAGGTCGGCGCCACGATCGGCGAGCCGTCGGCGGAAACACCGGTGAAGGCCGTGCGGCCCGACGGAACCGAGAAGTTCGGGTGATTCGGCAGGTTGAAGCACTCGATCCGGACTTGCAGCGCGCGGCGCTTGCCGAGATCAAAGGCCTTCACCAGGGAGACGTCGATCGCGACGAGGCCCGGACCGATCAGCGTGTTGCGGCCGAGGTTGCCGCGGGTGTTGACGGTCGGGAGCTGGAAGCAGTTGACGTCCCAGTAGCGGTCGGGACCGCCGAGGATCGGGTTGTTCGAGCAGCCTTCTTTCACGTCGGGTCGCTCGTGCCGCGAAAAACCCGTGGTGTTGAGGTTTCCCGAGCGGTTGAAGCCCATCTCGACGGTGAAGGGATGGCCGCCACGGATCGTTGTGATGTTGTTGAGCTGCCAGCCTTTCAGGAGCGCCGCGGCAAGGCCTGTGCTGCCCTTCGCGAACGGCAGGTCGAGTGTCCAGTTGAAGGTCAAGTTGTGGGCGGCGTGGAAGGCGGAGAGCCCGCGGTCACGCAAGGGGTCGTACCAGTCCAAGCCGTACTGCACGACGTTGCTGAAGTCCTGCGAGTTGATCCCCGAGGATTCGTCCACCGAGCGCGAGAAGGTATACGAGACTTGGGCGCGCCACCCGCGCGTGTACTTCTTGTTGAGCGCTACCTGCAGCGAGTTGTAGAACGAGTGGGCGTCCGTGACGCGCTGCCAGACGCCGGTGAAGTTCGGATTGCGGCGTCCGAGCGCCGGCTGGTAGGTCTTCACGCCGTTGATCATCGTCTCGGGCGCCAGATTGGCGTCGCCCAGCCGGATCAGGTTCTTTCCGCGCGAGCCCACGTACCCGACCACGACGTCGAAGTCCCCGGGGAGCGCCCGCTGCGCGTTCACATTGAACTGCATGATGTAGGGCGTCTTGAGCTCGAAGTTCACGGTCTGGAGCTGCGCCCGGATGAAGGCGTTCGAGTTGAAGTTGGCCACCACGTTCGGGAACGGCGGGTTGGCGATCGACGTGCGCGTGGTGAACGGCGGGTTGAGGCTGCCCGAGAAGAAGTAGTACTTCGGCAGGATCTCGTCATAGAACAGGCCGAAGCCTCCCCGCAGCGAGGTCTTGCCGGTTCCGAACGGATCCCAGGCCATACCGATCCGCGGCGCCAGGTTCTTCAGCGACGGATTGTTGTGCCACGCCCCTCCCACGGTGAGCTCGGTGTCGCTGATGCTGCGAAGGTTCGAGATCTTCCCGTCGGCCTCCGTCGGCACGGTGACGAACTCGTAGCGCAGCCCCAGGTTGGCCGACAAGCGCGGGCTCAGCCGCACGTCGTCCTGGACGAAACCCGCGAACAGCCACTGCCGGTAGCGACGGTTGGGATCAATCTTCCCCGGTACGGCGAGGTCCACGTTGGCGGGCCGGCCGGTGAGGAAAGCCTCGAGATTGTTGAAGGTGACGATGCCGCCCTTTTGACTCGTCGTGTTCTGGTTGTACTGCAAGTACTGCGCCTGCACCCCCAGTCGCATCGAGTGGCGGCCGCGCGTCAAGAGCAGCGTGTCGCTGAGCTGCCAGTTGTTGAGATGGTCGTTTCGCGGCAGGCGAAAGTCGCCCGCCA
>JANLWV010000121.1:0-20565 GCA_031364765.1 Vicinamibacteria bacterium | reverse complement strand
CGACATGGGGTTCACGATTCTGGAGGACGGACGGGTGCCGCAGTTGCGCTATGCGTCCGTGACGGCCGAAGATGTCGTCGTGCTGCCCGCCTTCGGGGTCACGGTCGAGGAGATGAAGCATCTCCGCAGCATCGGCGCGGTGCTCGTCGATACCACCTGCGGCAGCGTCCTGAATGTCTGGAAGAACGTCTCGAAGTACGCGCGGGATGGCTTCACGGTGGTCATCCACGGGAAGCACTACCACGAAGAGACCCGGGCCACCGCCTCGCAGGCGCTGCTCCATCAAAACGGCGCCTATCTGTGCGTGCGGGACGAGACCGAGACCGAGATGGTGTGCCAGTTTGTCCGCGGAGGGTTGAGCGCGGACGAGTTCATGGCTCGCTTCGCCCAGGCGGTCAGCGAGGGATTCGATCCCAAGGCGCATCTTGAGCGCATCGGCCTCGCCAACCAGACCACGATGCTGATGAGCGAGAGCCTTCGCGTTCAAGAGATGCTGCGTCGAGCGTATGTCGAGCGATATGGCGCGGCCGAGGCCGCAACCCGGTTTCGCTCCTTCGACACGATCTGCTCGGCCACCCAGGATCGTCAGGATGCGGTGCTGAAGATGTTCGAAGAGACGCCTCCCGACGTCATGCTGGTGATCGGCGGTTACAACAGCAGCAATACTCAGGCGCTGGTCCGGATCTGCTCGAAGAGGTGCCCCACCTACTACGTGGAGTCTCCCGAGTGCATCGATCCAAAGACGGGCGCCCTGAGGCATCGTGTCCTGGGCTCTTTGACCAGCGAGACGGTCAGCGGATGGCTCGCGAAAGGTGCCTTGGGCCTTACCCTGGGCGTGACCGCCGGGGCCTCGACGCCCGACAGCGTGGTAGCGAGGTCCATCGAGCGGATCCTGGCCTCGCGGGGCTCCTCTACCGCGGACTTGCGCGCGGCGTCGCCCTTGTCCGGCTCGTAAGGCTGCGCGCGGCCATCCCGACGCATCGGGAGCATCCCGGCTTAAACCCGGCTAAAATCGCGCGTCTTTTCGATGGTTGGAGGTCATTTCGTTGGCAAACTCGACGTTGGACGTGTTGAAGGCGCGGATTGAGAGCGGCGACGCGCACGTCGGCATCCTGGGTCTTGGTTATGTGGGGCTGCCGCTTTCGGTCGAGTTCGGGGCGGCCGGCTTGAAGGTGACGGGCTTCGACCTCTCCGAAGCCAAAGTCGAAAGTTTGAACCAGGGCGTCTCGTACATTCGGGATGTCGAGACGGCCAGGCTCAAGGACCTGGTCAACCAGGGGCGGGTGCGAGCCACCACCGATTTCACGCTTATCCGGGAGTGCGACGCCCTCATTATCTGTGTCCCCACGCCTCTCTCAAAGACCAAGGATCCCGATCTCTCGATGGTTGTTTCCGCGACCCGGCGGATTGCCGAGAACATGCGCGCGGGCCAGCTCGTCGTCCTGGAGAGTACGACCTACCCAGGAACCACGGACGAACTCATCCTTCCCATGCTGTCCGAAAAGGGGCTGAAGGTCGGCGTCGACTTCTTCCTCGCGTTCTCTCCAGAACGCGTGGATCCGGGAAATCCAAAGTTCCATACGCGCAACACACCCAAGGTGCTTGGCGGGATGACCCCGGCCTGTGGCGAGGCCGCCAAGGCGCTCTACTCCAAGGCCATCGAGAAGATCATTGTGGTCTCATCGCCCCGGGCCGCGGAGATGGTGAAGCTCCTCGAGAACACCTTCCGCAGCGTCAATATCGGACTGGTCAACGAAGTGGCGCTCATGTGCCGGCGCCTCGACGTCAACGTCTGGGAAGTGATCGATGCCGCCGCCACCAAGCCCTTCGGTTTCATGGCGTTTTATCCCGGGCCGGGCCTGGGCGGGCACTGCATTCCCATCGATCCTCTTTATCTCTCCTGGAAGCTGAAGACGCTCAACTACCGCGCCCGGTTCATTGAGCTCGCGAGCGAGATCAACGCCGGCATGCCCGAATATGTGGTGGAGAGACTGGCCGAGGCTTTGAACGATCGGGAACGAAGTCTGCGGGGAAGCCGGATCCATATCCTGGGCGCCGCTTACAAGAAAGACATCGAGGATGTTCGCGAGTCTCCGGCGGTTGATTTCATCAAGATCCTCCAGTCGAAGGGATCGATCGTCACCTACACCGATTCCTTCGTTCCGACCCTGGAACACGAGGGGATCGATCTCAGGTCGATCGATGCCGGAGAGGCGGTTGCGGCCGCCGATGCCGTCGTGATCATCACCGACCATTCGAACGTTCCGTACGCAGATCTGGTCAAGCGTTCCAAACTCGTTCTCGATGCCCGAAACGCGACGCGGGGTATCGACGCGCCGAATATCGTCCGGCTCTAGGTGAATCTCCCGAACGCGCTGACCGCTTTGCGGATCTTTCTGGCCCCGTGGGTGGTGGTCCTCCTGCTCACCCGGACCGAGTGGGGCTGGTTCCTCGGTCTGGTGGTCTTCACGATCGCGGTGATCACCGACTACTTCGATGGATGGCTGGCCCGCCGAAGGAACGAACAGACGAAGCTTGGGGCCATGCTCGACCCCCTGGCCGATAAGCTCCTGCTCTCCGCCGCCTTCGTTTCCCTGATCGAACTGGAAATGGCGCCGGCCTGGATTGTGGCTTTGATCATTGGACGCGAGTTCGCGGTCACCTGGCTGCGGACGGAGGCGTTGGGTCGGGGCATCGTCATGTCTGCCTCCGGGGCGGGGAAGGCGAAGACCATCTCCCAGATCGTGGCGATCTACATCATGCTCCTGGCTCTGCGGGTCGCCATCTTCGAGAGTCTGGTCGCTCCCGCGCTGTTCGTGGCGCTGGGTCTGACTCTGTATTCCGGATTCGACTACTTCCGCCGCTTCTCCCGGGCCGGCTCAAAGGACTAAGGGCCGCTGGAGTTGCAGCTACGGCTGGACGATGATGCGATCGCCGACGATGACCTCTTCCCGGGAGTAGACCATTCGGGCCACCGAGAAGTTCTCGCGAACCGAGACCACGACCGCCGCTCCCAGGGGGCGCCGGGTGACTGGATCCGATCGATCACCCTGGCGGAAGACCGTGATCACTTTGCCCACGGCAAGGCCCGAGCCCGAACCCAGATCGAGGCCCACCACCGCGCCGCTGGCTGCGGTGATGGAATCGTCGTCGATATCGACCACGTAGCCATTGGACCGCGCTCCGTCGAGAGACATGTCGCCGCCCTCGACCACCACGCGCCGCTTGACCAGAGGGGATTCAACTTCGGTCAAGGGCCGCAGGTAGTCGCCGGTCTGAATGTCGCGACCGGCAGACTCGACCACGGCTCGCGCGCTGTTTTCGCCGACCAGAAGGACGCGGGCAACACCGGTAGTGTCGATTCGGTAGCCGACCTTCTTGCCGGTCACCGGATGCTTGATCACGCGCGCTCGACGATGAATAGAGTACAGATCGCCCGCCTTCACTCCCGAACCGGCGCCGCGATCGAGATAGAGATACTGGCGTGTGCTCGCGGTCATTGGTTCAAGGGGAGTGCCATTTTCGGCCTCCATGCTCTTGATCTTGAGGCTCTCGTCCTCGATGGAGGCCGAGATATACCCGGCATAGCGCACGGTATCAATGGATGCCACATTGATCAGGGCGTCCATGTCCATCCACTCGGGGATTCCCAGCGGTTCGATCGGCTTCGCCGCAGTCGCCGCTTCTTCGGGCTCGGTCGTCTCGTCGGGGCCGCCCACCATTTGGACGGAAGGCAGGAAGATGGGGTCGCCCGGATAAATCCAGTGAGCCCTCTTGATATAGCCGTTCGCTTCCCAGATCTGCGGCCAGAGATACGGATTGCCGAAGTAGCGGCCCGAGATATCCCAAAGGGTATCGCCCCTGACCACCATGTGGAAGGCCCTTCCTTCCGGGATCGACCTCGGATAGTCAGCATTCCTCGTCCAGTGAGGAGCTACCTCAAAAGGGCCGAACTGTGCCGCCTCGGAGGCCACTCTTCCGGTTTGGGCGCCCACCAGCGCCGCTAGGAAGAGGCCGGCGAGGGCCAAGGGACTCGTGAAGGTCTTGCGTGTGGTCATGGAGAAACTCGCTCCTATAAAACCCTCGGGAACCGCGATCGCACAGTTCCGGGGCCTTGAGGGTATCAGAGGCTTGTTTCTTTAGTCAAGGGTTAGTCTCATTTTCCTCAAGTTTCACTTGAGGTGTTGGCTAAGGCCTCAAGAAAACTAGGGAAAAATCACGGATCGGGGCGGGTGGCGACCCGGGCCAGAACGCTTCCGCGGGGCCCTTCGGCCAGCCGGAAGGCGCTCAAGTGGCTCAGTTTCTGGACTTGTCGCCACTCGGACGGACCCAGCAGCAACAGCCTGGCCTCGCCACGAATCAAATCGAGGGCGTCGCCCAAGGCGCCCACCTCTGTGACCCGGCCGTCGTTGTAGAAATAGCCGGACATCCACGCCGTTCGCCAGGCGCCGACGACCAGAACCTCCCGTCCGTTCGCGGGCAGGAACAACCGGCGTCCCGACTCCATGGCGTCGAGGACGGGCGGTGCGACCAGGGTCAGGAGTAGGAGGAAGCCCGACGATCCGATCGACAGAATCCGCAGGCTCTCGTCTCGCGCCTTATCGAAGGTCCGCGAGGCGACGAACGTGACGGCGAGCAACCACAACGCCGGAGCCAAGGCGCTTCGACCCCAGAGCTCGCCTTCACGCAGGGCACGAAGGGTCACCGCGACCAGAGCCGCAGAGACGACGAGCCCGATAAGCCCGGCGGTTCGCCTCGCTCCACGCCCATTGCCGGAGCGAAGACCACGCGCGCCGAGAGCGAGTGCGATCGCGAACGGAGGGAGAGCGGGCAGAATGTACCCCGGGAGTTTGGATCCGGCGAGCGAGAACAAGCAGAGCGGCACGAAAGCCCAGGCCATCATCGCCAAAAGCGGCTTTCGTTCGACGTTCCGCAGGACGGCGGCCGCCCCCGCCACCAGGCCGGACCATGGGAACACTCCGAGAAAAAGAACCGGAAGGTAGTAGTAGAGAGGTCCGGGGTGATTGTGCACGGTGCTCGTGAACCTTTGCAGGTTGTGATTGAGAACGAAGACCTCGATGAAGTGAGAACCCTGGTCGAGGTAGATAGCGACGAACCACGGGCCGGCGACCGCGATAAAAAGCAGGACAGCCCAAGGAGACACGATACGGGTGATGTCGAAACGCCGGAGAGCCAGGCCGGCGGCCACCGCGACGCCAACCGGAATAAGAAGACCGATCGGACCCTTGGCCAGAACGGCGATCCCCATGAGCGCCCAGGCCGCGGGAACCGCCGAAGGCCCGGCGATGCCAAGAATGGAAAGAATGATGAGCCCGCTCGCGCCCGTGGTGAAGGCGGCCACCAGCATGTCCATGGTGGCCGCGCGTCCGTATGCGAAGGCGAGGGGAGACGTCGCCACGATGAGCATGGCCACACGGCCGCATCCGCTGCCGAACAGTCTCGCCGAAACGAGACCGGTGAAGCCGGTCATGAGAAGCGCCGCCCCCACGGCCGGCAATCGCGCCGCCATTTCGTTCTCTCCGAACAGGCGATAGCCGAGACCGGCCAGCCAGTAATAGAGAGGGGGCTTCTCAAGCCAGGGTTCGCCGGCGAGTGTTGGAGTGACGAACTCTTGGGTCCGCGCCATCTCCACCGCCACCCGGGCGTAGCGGGGCTCGTCGGGGCCGAGAAGGGGGACCTGGCCGCTGCGAAATATCAGCAGCAGAAACTGGAGGCCGAGGATGAGGGCGGCGTCCTTGAAGGCGACGAAGCGGGCCTCTGGATCGGGGCGGGGCCCCGGAGCGTCGTCGGTGTCGGCCATCCGGAGATCCCTCGTCCCTTGTTTGGTGGTGGTGCCAGAGGCGGGGATCGAACCCGCATGACCTTTCGGTCGGAGGATTTTAAGTCCGCTGCGTCTGCCTATTTCGCCACTCTGGCACAGGCCTTGACCTAGAGGCTACCGCGAGGCGGTGACTTCCGCGAGTACTTGAAGCATGGCCTCGTGAATCGCTCCGTTCGAGGCGACGACTTCGTCGGCCACCACACCGATGGGCGAACCGTCGAAGCGCGACACCGAGCCGCCCGCTTCTTCAACGAGGAGAGACCCGGCCAGAACATCCCATGGTTTCAGGCGCTCTTCGAAGTAGCCGTCGATGCGGCCCGCCGCGAGGTACGCGAGATCGAGAGCGGCGGCGCCGTCTCGGCGCAGCGCGCGGGCGTGGTGAAGGAACCCCTCAAAAAGGCGCAGAGTGTGGCTCACGTCATCGCGCAGATCGTAGGGGAACCCGGTAAGAAAGATTGACCGCAGCAGGTCCTTGGACGGCGAGACCTTCAGAGGGAAACCGTTGCAGGTGGCGCCCCGCCCGCGAGCCGCGGTGAACAGTTCGTCCTTTACGGGATCGTAGACGGCGCCGGCGATCGAAGTCCCGGCCTTCGTGAGGGCGATCGACGTGCAGAAGAACGGGTATTTGTGGGCGAAGTTGGTGGTTCCATCCAGGGGATCGACGTACCAGACGTATTCGGAACCGGAAAGGGATGGAGCGCTTTCCTCGGCCACGATGTCGTGGGTGGGGAAGGATCGCCGCAGCCGCGCGAGGATCGCCGCCTCGCAGGCGCGATCGATTTCGGTGACCAGATCCAGTTCGCCCTTGTTCTCCACACCGATCTCGGTTCCGAGCCGCGCCTTCTGGATGCGGCCGGAGATCAGGGCGGCGTCGGCGGCCACCGCGCGAAAGAGATCCACGTCGATGGGCGATGGGAAAGGCATGGGGTGGCGAAGCTTGGGTTCAGTGAGCGATGGCGATCTTCAAGGATCAGCGCCAAACCACGGGATGGAAATAGATGAGGGCCCGAGCGCCATGCGTTTCGCCATCCGGTCCCGAGTTCTTCATCCTAAGCTGGAGCCTGAGCGGTTCGCCTTTCCGAATCAGAAACCCCGTCCCCGACGGCAGGAAGGTTGGCTTCAGATTCTCAAAAGGCGCGGGGTGGGCCGAGAAGATCGTGGTATTTCCCGAGAGAAGGTGCAGCTCAGGCAGGGAGCTTGGCGCGCCAACGTCGGGAGCCCAGCCGACGATGAAGACATCGTCGGGCGGGGTCCACGAGGTTTGTTGCTCAGACGATCCGCCGCTCTTGATGGGTGCGGTCTTGATCTCGACGGCTTCGACGGAGATTCGCCTGGTCTCGGGCCCCGGCGTGGCCAGCAGGCGGAACGCGGCCACACCCAGCAGGGCGGAGGAGAGGAGAAGGATTGCGATGTCGCGGCGGTTCATCAAAGCGCGGTCGAGCATAAGTGAATTGGAGAGGTCTCGATCATCGCGACGCCGCCGCGTACGCGCACGGGGATGCGCGCGCGTTCCACGTAAACTCAAAGGCGTAACTCAATGACCGACGACGCAAACGATCCCGCCGGTCCGCCTCGTCCCAAAATCCACGTGCCCCGCTGGCCGAAGCCGCCTCAGGGAAGCGCCGCCCAGCGCCCCCGCTTTCCAGAACGAACAGAGCACGCGCGACCGTCGGGGCCGCGGCACGGTTTTCGGTACCGTGTCGATCTCGAGTATCTCGGGACGCGCTACAGCGGCTGGCAGTTTCAGACCAATGCGCGCACGGTGGCCGGTGAAATCATGGAGGCCATCCATCGAGCCACCGGCCAGAGGGTGATCGAGGTCTACGGCTCGGGCCGCACCGACGCCGGCGTTCACGCGATCCACCAAGTGGCCCACATCGACCTGGCCAGGCAGGTCGCTCCGGAAGAACTCCTGCAAGCGGTCAACGACGAACTCCCCGGCGACATCAACCTCCTGAAGGTCGAGCTGGCGGCGGACGGCTTCCATGCGCGCCACTCGGCGACCGCGCGCACGTACATCTACCGGATTTCGCGGCGTCGAAGTGCTTTCGACAAGCCGGTCGTGTGGTGGGTCAAAGACCCGCTGGACGTGTCTTCGATGGCCCAGGCCGCGAAGGCACTCTGCGGGCTTCATGATTTTTCGGCGTTTGCCCAGGCCGATCCGCAGAAGCCGGACGAATCCACGAGGGTCAAGGTGGAGTCGGTCGATGTCTTCGAGCAGGGACCGAACATATTCATTCGCATCCAGGGTTCGCACTTCCTCTGGAAGATGGTGCGGCGTATCGTCGGCGTGCTGGTCGAGGTGGGCCGCGGCAAACTGGGGGTCGCCGATGTCGCGGGGATCATGCAGGCGAGCGGGGCTTCGGTGGCGGAGTTCACGGCGCCACCTTCCGGGCTGTCGCTGGAGAAGGTTTCTTATGGGGCGCCCGCTTCGATAGGTCCTTCGCCGAGGGAAGTCCCGCGGCGAGACGCAGATCGGCCCGGCAAAAGCGACAGCCGTCATCGTCCGAAGCCCGACACCGAGGGGGACCGAAGGCGCCGCGACCGTCCGCCCTCCTATGGGCGCCGGTCCGGTTTCGACGCGGTGAAACCGAAGCCCGGTTTCAGGCCGAAGGCGGAACGTAGCGCAGAGGCTCAAGACCGTCCCGAAGGGGGATGGCCTCGTCGATCAGCATCACGGGAATCTCCTCCCGGACCGGGTAAGCAAACGTTCCGTCGACGCGGATGATTGCCGCCTCAAGTTTCTCGGCCAGCGGCGCGCCCCCGTTGTTTTTAGCGCCGTTGGCGATCCGGGTATTGAGCGCGTCAAGTTCGGCGGGAGAGGCGAGCCGGACCGCGGAGCGATCCGCTGGGCAGCAGAGTACTTCAAGCAATTCGGGCGCGATCATGATGCGGATGCTACCTTCGTTCCTCATTCTGCCCCCGCCGCCGACCCCCACCCTCGATGCGTAAAGCCCGTCCCCCCCTCGCCATCATCGACATCGGGAGCAACTCGGCGCGCATCGTCGTCTACAACCGTGAGCCGGGCGGCCACCTTCGGATCGTGGCGAGCGCTCGCTCCTCCCTGCGCCTGGTCGAGGGGGTGGTGGAGGACCACGCGATCGGCGAGGCGGCGATGGATCGCGCCCGTGACGCTCTCCGCGATTTCCGAGCGATTGCTCTCGGTGCTGGATCGAGGGCGATTCGCGTCTATGCGACAGCCGCGGTGCGGGAGGCGAGCGACGGCGCGCGTTTTTCACGCCTGGTCGCGCAGACCATGAAGACGCCGCTCCAGATTCTCGACGGCGAAGCGGAAGCGCTTTATGGATTTCACGGCGCTTTGCGCGGCCTGGATTCGCAGTCCGGACTCCTGTTCGATCTTGGTGGCGGTTCCCTTCAGCTGACGGAATTCAGGCATCGCGCCCGCGTGCGTTCCTGGAGCCTGCCTTTGGGCGCGCTGCGCCTCTCGAGGCGCTACCTGGAGCGCGACCCGCCGACGGACAAGCAGATCAAGAGCCTCCGTTCGCACATCGATGGCTTTCTGGAAGAGCTTCCTCTCAAGGCCCTTCGGCCGGGCGCTCGCCTGGTGGGCACCGGGGGCACGGTACGGAATCTCGCGAAGATCGAGAGATTTCGCCTGGAGACGCCCGGCTCGCGCCTTCACGGCCACGAGCTCTCCCGCGACGCCATCGAGGAGATCGAGTCCGATCTGCGCGCTCTGCCGAGGCGTAAACGCGCCGAGATTCTCGGACTCTCGAAGGATCGATCGGACTCGATTGTCGCGGGAGCGGTGGTGATCACCCGGCTTCTCGACTTCGTGGAGGCGGACGACATCCTCGTGTCGGGCCAGGGCCTGCGCGAAGGCCTGGCCTACGCAGCGCTTGGAGAGATGGATGCCGATCCCGAAAGCGTTCGCGCCACGTCGATGGAGGCGCTGTTTTCACGATTTCGTGGCGTCGATGCGCTCTACGGGGCTCGGCGCGCCGAATTGGCGGCGACCCTGTTCGCCCGGCTGGTCCGCCACGAAGGCGAGCGCGGCCGGCGTTTTTCCCTGGCCCTTGGGTATGCCGCCCGGGTTCTCGATATCGGCCGATCCGTCGATTTTTTCGATCGTCATGAACACGCGGCCCGTATCGTCCTCGCCTCCGAGCTGGATGGTTTCTCCCAGGTCGAGGTCGCTCGCATCGCCGCGATTCTTCACGCCGCCGACCTGGAGGGGATCGATCTCGACGAATTCTCGCCCCTGGTCAGCCGCGCGGACCGCTCCACGGTCGAGCGAGCGGCGGTCATCCTGCTTCTCGCCGATGACCTGCTGGAACGCGCACCGCGGGGAGCTTCTCCCAAAGTCACGGTCAGGGTTCGCGGGGACCGGGTTTCCATTCGTCCCACCCGGGTGAGCGCCTGGCGCCCCCGAGGCCTCGGCGATCGGTTTCTGCGGACGTTCAAGAAGCTGTTGCTCGTGGACGTGTGACGGACGGTGTCGGCCCCCGGGAGCACGCCGTGGGCGGCGCCGGGCTAGGATTCAGGCCATGCGACCCACCTCGATTCGCCTCGCCCTTGGCATCAGTCTTTTCACCCTCTCGTCCCTCCCGGCCCTCGCCCAGGAAGCCCCGGCGCCGAATCCGGTTCGCGAGAAGTACACGAAGCACGAGTTCAAAATCAGGATGCGCGACGGCGCGTCCCTGTTCACTTCGGTCTACACACCGAAAGACATGTCCTCTAGCTATCCCGTGATGATGCAGCGCACGCCCTACAGCGTGGGTCCCTACGGCATCGACAACTATCGGACGAGCCTCGGACCATCGCCCGCGTTTCAGAAGGAAGGCTTCATCTTCGTCTATCAGGACGTACGTGGGCGGTACATGTCGGAAGGCGTGTTTCTCGAGACGACGCCGCACCGAAAGGCGAAGCAAACGCCGTTGGAGGTCGACGAAAGCTCGGACACCTACGACACCGTCGAGTGGCTGCTCAAGAATCTGAAGCGACACAACGGCAAGGTCGGCATCTGGGGCATCTCGTATCCGGGCTTCTATGCGGCGGCCGCCCTTCCCGAAGCGCATCCCTCGATCAAAGCGGTTTCGCCCCAGGCTCCCGTCACCGACCTTTTCCGTGGTGACGACGCCTTTCACAACGGCGCTTTCATGCTGGCCGCGAACTACGGCTTCTACGTCAACTTCGTCGAGCAGAAGAATCCGACGCGGCCCTTCGAAGCCCCTGATTTCGACTACGGAACGCCCGATGGCTACGATTATTACCTCAAGCTTGGAACCATGTCGCGAGCCCTCGACACCGTGACCGGGAAAGCCTACTTCCGCGCCTACCTCGACCATTCCACATACGACGAGTTCTGGCGCTCCCGCGACATCTCGGCCCACCTGAAGAACATCACCCCGGCGGTCCTGTTGACGGGCGGCCTCTTCGACGCTGAAGACTTGCAGGGTCCCCAGCGCATTGATCGCGCTCTTTCGAAGGACTCCCCTCAGACGCCCATCACCCTGGTTCTGGGACCTTGGCGCCACGGCGGCTGGGCACGCGGCGATGGCGACTCTCTGGGGAATCTTGACTTCGGTCAGAAGACGAGTGTTTTCTATCGCGACGAGATCGAGTTCCCGTTCTTCATGAAGCACCTCAAAGGCTCTGAGGTCTCGATGCCGCGGGCGTGGGTCTTCGAGACCGGTCGAAATGAATGGCACAAGCACGATTCGTGGCCGCCCCCGGAAGCGAGGAGCGAGAGTTATTACCTGAGCACCCGCGGCCTGCTGGCAAGCTCGGCGCCCGCCGCCGCCGATACCGGCGCCGACGAATACGTGGCCGACCCACAGAAGCCGGTTCCGTATCTCGCCTACATCAATATGGGGATGCGGGGCGACTACATGACGGAGGATCAGCGGTTCGCGGCGACCCGCCCCGACGTGCTGGTTTACGAGACCGCGCCGCTTGGGGCGGATGTTCGAGCCCTGGGCCCGGTGAAGGTCAACCTGATCGTCTCATCCACTGCGACCGACGCGGACTTTGTGGTGAAGCTCATCGACGTCTATCCGGGCGACGCTCCCTCTCTGCGTCCGCAGCCCACGCCGCGTCCCGCCAACGCCGTTCCCATGGGCGGCTACCAGCAACTCGTCCGTGGGGAACCGTTCAGAGCGAAGTTCCGCCGCTCGCTTGAAAAACCTGAGCCGCTGACCCCGGGAAGGCTCGAGACCATCGAGTTCGAAATGCCGGACATCGCGCATACGTTCCGGCCCGGCCACAAGATCATGGTCCAGATCCAGAGTTCCTGGTTCCCCCTGGTCGACCGCAACCCGCAGAAGTTCATGGACATTGGAAAGGCGGTGGACGCGGACTTCGTCAAGGCGACGCACAAGGTTCATCGCGGCTCGGCGGTGACCCTCAGCGTCGTGCCCTGAGGTTTGGCGGCGCGTGGCATACTTCGTCTCCGCGTAGTCCCAATCGAAGGAGATCGTCAATGAAGCGCATCGTCCGCTGTGGACTCATCCAGGCCCGGAATGTCCTGGGGCCCGAGGCTGGCCTTGAGAAAGTCAAGAAGGCCATGATCGACAAGCATGTCAAATTGATCGCGGCGGCGGCGAAAAAGGGCGCGAAGATCCTCTGCCTTCAGGAGATTTTCTACGGGCCGTATTTCTGCGCGGAGCAGGAGACCCGCTGGTATCAATTCACCGAACAAGTACCTGATGGACCGACGGTCAAGCTCATGCAGAAGCTGGCGAAAAAGCACAAGATGGTGATCATCGTCCCGATCTATGAAGTGGAGCAGTCGGGGATTTACTACAACACCGCCGCGGTGATCGACGCCAACGGGAAGTATCTCGGCAAGTACCGCAAGAACCACATCCCGCACACCAAGCCGGGCTTCTGGGAGAAGTTCTACTTCAAGCCCGGGAATCTTGGCTATCCGGTGTTCGACACGGCCTACGCCAAGGTCGGCGTGTATATCTGCTACGACCGGCATTTCCCGGAAGGTGCCCGCGCCTTGGGCCTCGCGGGAGCGGAGATTGTGTTCAACCCCTCCGCGACGGTGGCCGGCCTGTCTGAGTACCTGTGGAAACTGGAGCAGCCGGCCCACGCGGTCGCGAACGGATATTTCATCGGCGCCATCAATCGCGTGGGCTACGAGGCGCCCTGGCACATCGGCGAGTTCTACGGTCAGAGCTACTTCTGCGATCCGAGGGGCCAGATTCTGGCCGAGGCTTCGCGAGATCGTGACGCGGTGGTGGTGGCTGATCTCAATCTCGACCTGATCGATCAGGTCCGATCCACCTGGCAGTTCTATCGCGACCGCCGGCCCGAGACCTACGGGCCGCTCGTAGCCCTCTAGTGAGGAAGGGTCCTATCCTCCGTTTTTCGTTCAGGCAACCGCAGTTCAGGAGGTCCCATGACTGTTGACCTATCCGTGAAGTTCACCGGAATCAAGTTCGAGAACCCGTTCCTGTTGTCTTCCGCGCCGCCGACCGAGTCGGAGAGCAACATCATGCGCGCCTTCGACGCGGGTTGGGGCGGGGTGGTGGTGAAGACGATCGGCATGCACCCGGTGGTGAATGTCGCAGGTCCGAAGACGAAGTTTCTCCGCTCGAACCCCGAGACCGGGACGCTCTCGATGAACAAGGGGCGGGCCGGAGCGCTCCACTCTTCGTGGAACTGGGAGCTCATCTCCGACAAGCCGCTCGATTGGTGGATCCCCAGGATCGAGCGGATCAAGAAGGCTCATCCCGAGAAGGTTTTGATCGCGTCGATCATGGCCGGCTCCGGCAGCGACAAGGAACTCGATCATTGGCGCGATCTGACCAGGGCCTGCCAGGACGCGGGGGCGGATGGAATAGAAATGAACCTGTCCTGCCCTCACATGGACCGGGCCGACATGGGCTCGAACATCGGCAAGGATAAGGAGCTGTGTTCGTTCGTCACTCAGGTGGTGAAGGCCGCCGCCCGGGTGCCGGTCTGGGCCAAGCTGACGCCCGCCTCGGCGGACATGACCGTGGAGGCCGGGGCGGTCTTCCGCGGGGGCGCCGATGCGGTGGTGTCGTCGAACACTTTCCCGTCGCTGCCCGTCATCGATCCGGAAACACTCGAGTTCGAGATGAACGTCGATGGCCTCGTCTCGAGCGGCGGCCTCGGCGGCCCCGCCATCCTGCCTCTGTCCCTCGCGAATATGGCGAGGATGACCAAGGCGTTCCCCGGTCAGTCGTTCTCAGGAATCGGGGGGGTCTCCGACTTCCGGCAGGCCGCGAGTTATTTTCTGCTCGGCTGCGGCACGGTTCAGGTCTGCACCGCGGCCATGCTCGACAAGGCGGTGGGGCCCGAGGTGATCAAGAAGCTCAATGCGGGGCTCGCCGAGTTCATCGAGAGAAACGCCGAAAAGGGCTGGAAGAGAGTCGAAGATTTTCGCGGCCTTCGTCGGGACCGTGTGGTTACGCATTCAAAAATCCGACGTCCCGATGATTCCGAGTACGCGGGTGGCTATGACGCCGAAGGTTATTCAGCGACGGAGGCCGAGCCTGCGATCGCCACCTCCGCCTAGCGGCGCCGCACGACTGGCCCAGCCGCTTATGGTGAACCCGGCCCACGCCGGCTCGAGGTTTTAGGGAGAAAGACGAGCATGAGCACCACCCTGATCAAGAACGGCACGATTGTCACCGCTTCCGACAAGTACGAAGCCGACATCTACATCGAGAAGGGCGTCATCACCCTGATCGGTCGCGGCCTGAGTCTTCCCGCGGACACGGTGGTGGATGCCTCCGGCAAACTGGTGATGCCCGGCGGCATCGACGTGCACACCCATCTCGATATGCCGTTTGGCGGGACGACCTCTTCCGACGACTTCGAGACCGGCTCCATCGCCGCGGCCCATGGCGGGACCACGACCCTCATCGACTTCGCGATCCAGAATTTTGGCGAAGGTCTCTTCCCCGCGTACGAGGGCTGGATGAAGCGGGCCGAGGGGAAGTCCACGATCGACTACGCGTTTCACATGATCGTCCGCGAGCTGTCCGACCAAGCCGCCCAGGACATGGACAAGCTGACCCGCCACGAAGGCGTCACCTCGTTCAAACTTTTCATGGCCTACCCCGGCGTCTTTCAGGTCGACGACGCGACCATCTTCAAGGCCCTTCTTCGCACCCGCGATAACGGCAGCATGATCTGCATGCACGCCGAGAACGGCGGCGTGATCGACACTCTGGTGAAGGAAGCGCTTCGCAAAGGCGAGAAGGCGCCCAAGTACCATGCGTTGACCCGCCCCACGCGGGCCGAGGCCGAGGCGACAGGACGTGCGATCGCTCTCTCGGAGATGGCAGGCGTGCCCATCTACATCGTGCATCTGTCCTGTTCGGACGCGCTCGAGAAAGTAAAGCAGGCGCGCGACATGGGCCTGCCCGCCTATGCCGAAACCTGCCCGCAGTATCTGTTCCTTTCGTATGAGGACTACGAGCGCGAAGGCTTTGAGGGCGCCAAGTTCGTGATGTCGCCGCCGCTGCGAGAGAAGTGGAACCAGGGAGCTTTGTGGAAGGGCCTCGCCCAAAACGATCTTCAGGTTGTCTCCACCGACCACTGTCCGTTCTGCATGAACGAGGAGGGCCAGAAGCTCCTGGGCAAGGACGACTTCTCGAAGATTCCGAACGGCGCTCCCGGAATCGAAACGCGCCTCTACATGCTTTGGGAGGGTGTGCGCCAGGGCCACATCGACCAGCATCGCTTCGTTCAGCTCATGTCTACAAGTCCGGCAAAGATGTTCGGCCTCTTCCCGAAGAAGGGGACGATCGCGGTCGGGTCCGATGGCGACCTGATTCTCTGGGATCCCGAAAAACAACTCACGCTCTCGGTCAAGACGCACCACATGCGGGTCGACTACAACCCGTACGAAGGCCGGGTGGTGACGGGCGCTCCCGCGGTTGTTCTTTCGCGCGGCGAGGTCATCGTCGATCACGGGGTCTTCAAGGGCGCTAAAGGCCGGGGCCAGTACATCAAGCGTCAAGCGGGGCATCCGCTGTTGTGACGTCCGAAATCCGCCATCCAGACGGCCGCATCGAGCTGACCGCCGAGGCACGCACCCGCGCCGAAGCGAGCCTTCTCTACAACGAGGACCTGGCCCCGGTGCCGGTAGCCAAGCGGGACTGGACGACGTACAACTACGCCGCGCTCTGGATCAGCATGGCCCACTGCATTCCCACCTACATGATGGCCTCGGGGTTACTCGCGGCCGGCATGAACTGGAAACAGGCGCTCTTCACCATCCTGCTCGGCAATACGATCGTCCTCATCCCCATCCTGCTCAATTCCCACCCCGGCACGAAGTACGGCATCCCGTTTCCGGTTTTTGCCCGCGCCGCCTTCGGGACGTTCGGCTCGAACCTTCCCGCGTTGATGCGCGCGCTGGTCGCCTGCGGCTGGTTCGGCATTCAGGCCTGGATCGGCGGGGAAGCGCTGCACACTCTTTTTGCGAGCATGATCCCGGGCTCGGGCGGCATTCTCGGATCCGGTTTCCTCGGCCACACCAGCACCGAGTGGCTGTCGTTCATGCTCTTCTGGGCCCTGAACATCGCGATCATCTACAAGGGCATGAACCTGCTCCGCCTCGTCGAGAACTGGGCCGCGCCCTTCGTTCTGATCATGACCGCGGCGCTGGTGATCTGGGCGTACGATGCCGCGAACGGCGTAGGGCCGCTGCTCGCGCAGCCCAGCAGGTTTGAGGACTTCGGCGCTTTCTGGAAAGTCTTCGTCCCGTCTCTCACCGGCATGGTCGGCTTCTGGGCCACCCTCTCTCTGAACATGCCCGACTTCACACGATTCGGCCGGAGCCAGCGCGAGCAGGTCATCGGCCAGACCGTCGCCCTGCCCACGACCATGTTTGTGTTCGCCGCCATGGGCGTTTTCATCACCAGCGCGACCGCCATCATCTACGGCGAGGCGATCTGGGATCCCATCAAGGTGGTGGCGCGGTTCGACCGCCCGCTCGTCGTTGCCGTCTCGATGTTCACGGTGGTGGTGGCGACCCTGTCGGTGAACATCGCCGCGAACGTCGTCTCTCCCGCAAATGATTTTGCGAACGCCTTCCCGCGCCTGATTTCGTTCAAGACCGGCGGCCTGCTCACCGGGATCCTCGGCATCCTCATGCAGCCGTGGCGACTGCTGGCCGATCCCTCGGGATACATTTTTACGTGGCTGGTCGGGTACTCCGGTGGCCTGGGTTCGATCGGCGGCGTTCTCATCGCCGATTACTGGGTGGTAAGAAGAACCGAGCTGAACCTCGAAGACCTCTACCTGACCACCGGAATCTACAGGTACCGCGCGGGCTGGAATCCCGCGGCGGTCGCGTCGATGCTTTTGGGTTGCGCGCTCGCGTGGGGCGGCCTCGTCTGGCCACCGCTCAAGCCCCTTTATGATTACGGCTGGTTCGTCGGGTTTGGCGCGGCTTTCCTGCTCTACGTCGCACTGATGCGTTTCGGGGCGCGCGGTCAGCCGGAGCTTTCAAGGACACTATGACTCAGATCAAAACGGAGATGATGCCGAGACCCATGACCGGCGAGGAAATGGTGGAGCTGTGCAAGCGGCACACCATGTACGAATGGTCGGCCCAGTCGAAGGTCGACCCCATCCCGGTGGCTCGCGCCCTTGGCGTTCATTTCTGGACGCCGGAGGGTAAGCGCTACCTCGATTTCAACTCCCAGTTGATGTGCAGCAACATCGGCCACTCGCACCCGCGCGTGGTTCACGCTATTCAGCATCAGGCGACGAGCCTTTGCTACGCGAATCCGTTCATGGCCACGGAGCCGCGCGCGCGACTGGGCCAGAAACTCGCCGAGATAACCCCGGGCGACATCGACACGTTCTTCTTCACCAACGGCGGCGCCGAAGCCAACGAGAACGCCATACGCATCGCGCGCGTGGTGACGGGCCGGCACAAGATTATGGTCCGGTATCGCTCGTATCACGGGGGCACGGCGGGGGCGATCGCCATGACCGGCGATCCGCGCCGCTGGGCTTCGGAGCCCGGTATCCCCGGAATTGTGCGCGCCCCCGACTTTCACAAGTACGGCCGCCGCAATCCCGAGCCTCTCGACACCTGCGTTCGCGAGCTTGAAGACATCATTCGCTACGAGGGCGGTCAGAACATCGCCGCCTTCCTGATGGAGACGGTGGTCGGCACGAATGGCATCCTGATCCCGCCCGATGGGTACATGAAGGCGGTTCGGGAGATCTGCGATCGACACGGCATCCTGCTCATCGCCGACGAAGTCATGTCGGGCTTCGGCCGGACCGGGAAATGGTTTGCCATTGATCACTGGGGCGTGGTGCCGGACATGATCACCATGGCCAAGGGCCTCACCTCGGCTTATGTGCAGTTGGGTGCGGTGGGGATGCGCCCGGCCATTGCCCGGACGTTCCAGGATCGCGCTTTCCCCGGCGGGCTCACCTACAACAGCCACACTCTGGCCTGCGCCACCGCGCTCGCCACCATCGCGGTTTACGAGGACGAAGGCCTGATCGAAAAGACAGTCAAGCTCGGCGGAGTCCTTCGAGAACGGATGAAGGAACTCGAGAAGAAGCATCCGTCCGTGGGTTCCACGCGCTCCATCGGCCTCTTCGGCATTTTTGAAGTTGTCCGCGACGGCAAGACCTATGAGCCGATGGCTCCTTACAATGGTACGTCTCAAGAGATGACCGCCCTTGGACACTTCTTCCGTGAGCAGGGTCTTTACACCTTCGTTCGCTGGAACACTTTCTTTACCAATCCGCCGCTGATCATCACCGAGGCCGAGCTCCACGAAGGGCTCGACATCGTGGACCGTGGACTCGAAATCACCGATCACGCCGTCAAGGCGTAGAGGATTCATCTCATGACAAGCGCAAGTGAAGTCACAATGGAACTGACCATCCTCAAGCACTGGATCGGCGGCAAAGCGCACGTGGGCCCGGTGGACCTCTGGGGCGATGTCTTCAATCCGGCCACCGGGGCGTCGAACACGCGCGTCGCCCTGGCCAGCCCGGAAGTTGTCGACCAGGCCGTGAAGACCGCCGCCGCCGCGCAAAAGAAGTGGGGCGCCGCGTCTCTCGCTCAACGGACCCGCGTGATGTTCGCGTTTCGCCAGCTTCTGGAAAAACACAAGGTCGAAATGGCGGCGATCCTCACCCGGGAACATGGCAAGGTGGCGGCCGACGCTCTCGGCGAAGTGAGCCGGGGTTTGGAAGTGGTCGAGTTCGCGTGCGGCCTGCCCCAGCTTCTGAAGGGCGAGTACTCGGAGAATGTGTCGACGGACGTGGACAGCTACTCGATCCGCCAGCCCCTCGGTGTGGTGGCGGGCATCACGCCGTTCAATTTCCCGGCCATGGTGCCGATGTGGATGTATCCGATCGCCATCGCCTGTGGAAACGCGTTCATCCTCAAGCCCTCCGAGAAGGATCCCTCGGTCTCGAACTTCGCCGCGAAGCTCTTGGCCGAGGCCGGGATTCCGGAGGGGGTTTTCTCGGTGGTTCACGGCGACAAGGTTGCGGTGGATGCCATCCTCGCCCATCCCGGCATCGCGGCGGTGAGTTTCGTCGGCTCGACCCCGATCGCCCGTTACATCTATGAGACGGGAACGAAGGCGGGCAAGCGCGTGCAGGCGCTGGGTGGAGCCAAGAATCACATGGTGGTCCTGCCCGATGCGGACATGGATCTCGCCGCCGACTCGGCGGTGAGCGCCGGTTACGGTTCGGCGGGTGAGCGCTGCATGGCGATCTCGGCTCTGGTCGCGGTAGGTGATGCGGCGGAGCGTCTCATCCCGAAGATGCGCGAGCGCATCGCGAAGTTGAAGGTGGGGCCCGGAGACGAAGCGGGCTCCGACATGGGGCCCCTCGTGACCAAGGAACATCACGCGAGAGTGAAGGGTTATGTCGACAAGGGCGAGGCCGAAGGCGCCAAGCTTTTGGTCGACGGCCGGAAGGTCCGCATTCAAGGCCACGAGGGCGGCTACTTCCTCGGTCCGTGCCTCTTCGACCACGTCACCCGGGACATGAAGATCTACAAGGACGAGATCTTTGGACCGGTCCTGAGCGTGGTGCGGGCGAAGACGTACGACGAAGCTTTGACCCTGGTGAACGAGAACCCCTGGGCGAACGGGGTCGCGATATTCACCAACGATGGCGGCGCGGCGCGCCGTTTCCAGAACGAGGTTCAGGTAGGCATGGTCGGGATCAATGTGCCGATTCCGGTGCCCATGGCGTACTACTCATTCGGCGGCTGGAAGAGTTCGCTCTTCGGCGACTCGCACGTGCACGGCAGAGAGGGCGTCCATTTCTACACCCGAGGCAAAGTGGTGACCAGCCGCTGGCCCGAGCCGCATCATCGCGGGGTTAACCTTGGTTTCCCGGAGATGAAATAGGCTGCTTTTCAGGCCAGCTTCAGGGCGTCGATCTCGACCCAGGAGGCGAGGAGCCTTCGAATCCGGTAGGAGTCGACCGCGAATCGGGCCTCGCATTCTCTCGCCGTGGATCCAGGCGAAGCCACGGCCCAAACCGCCTTGACGAAATCGGCCGCCTCGTCGGTCTTGATCTCGCTCGCACCGCCGCTTGCCGCAAAGCGGGCATCGTCTCCAACCAGGGCGGCGGAGCGTTTCCACTCGTCATGACGCCGAACGCCTTCAAAGATCAGGCCCATCAGCTCTCGGGTCGGGTTCAGGACATCGGCGCCGGGCCCATCCTTGCGATGGACGAAGGCGAAGGTTCCCGGGAAGGGCCGGATCAACAGCTCGTAG
>JANLWV010000013.1:0-5771 GCA_031364765.1 Vicinamibacteria bacterium | reverse complement strand
TGGACTCCCGAGACCGCGTCGAACACCGCGACCGCGCCATCGAGCACGCGGAGCGAACGCTCGACTTCAGCGGTGAAGTCGACATGGCCCGGGGTGTCGATGATGTTGATCCGGTGTTCTTTCCAGAAGCAGGTGGTCGCGGCGGAGGTGATGGTGATCCCGCGCTCCTGCTCCTGCTCCATCCAGTCCATGGTGGCGGTGCCATCATGAACTTCGCCAATCTTGTAATTGACGCCGGTATAGAAAAGGATCCGCTCCGTGGTCGTGGTCTTGCCGGCGTCGATATGCGCGGCAATCCCGATGTTGCGGGTCTTTTCAAGAGAGGTAGAGCGAGCAGCCACGATTGTTTTCTCAGGCGTCCTTAGGAGAGGGGGGACCGGTTACCAGCGGTAATGGGCGAAGGCCTTGTTGGCCTCGGCCATCTTGTGGACGTCGTCCTTCTTCTTCATGGCGCCGCCACGAAGGTTGGACGCGTCGAGCAGCTCGTTCGAAAGTTTGTTGATCATGCCGCGCTCCGAGCGCAGGCGCGCGTAGCTGATGATCCAGCGGATCCCGAGCGAGTTGCGGCGGTTGGGATTCACTTCGATCGGAACCTGGTAGTTCGAACCGCCCACGCGACGGCTCTTGACCTCGAGCGTCGGCTTGACGTTCTCGACCGCCTTCTTGAAGAGCTTGAGCGGATCGTCCTGCGTCTTCTCGTGAATGGCCTTGAGCGCGCCATACATGATCTGCTGGGCCGTCGACTTCTTGCCCTCGCTCATGAGGCAGTTCACGAACTTCGTGACGAGGGTCGAGTTGTAGAGAGGATCGGGGAGGACATCCCGCTTGGGTACGGTGCCGCGACGTGGCATGGTGTTGCTTTAGCGCTCCAGACTTCTACTTGAAAACTTAGTGACGGCTATGCAAACCTGCAAGAACTTAGGTTTTGCAAAGACCCTTGGAGCACTCCCGAGATGTTCCCGGGTTCGACGCGAAAAGACCACACTCAGGGTTGGTTAACGCCGACCCTGATGCGGTTTGATGCATCGAGTGTTGCTCAAGGATCTTTCGCCCAATCGCTGAATCAGCTTTTTGGGCTGTTTCAGAGCTTCTGTGGCGGGATTTCCCAGGCTTCTCTTGATTTACTTTTGTTCGGTTGAACTCGACCGAACGGCGATCTTAGACGAAAACGCTCAAAAAACTAAACTACGCCGCTGCCTTGGGCCTTTTCGCGCCGTATTTGCTTCGGCTTCGCTTGCGGCCGGCGACGCCGGTGGCATCGAGCGAACCACGAACGATGTGATAACGAACGCCGGGCAGGTCTTTCACGCGACCGCCACGAATCAGGACCAGAGAGTGTTCCTGGAGGTTGTGGCCGACGCCCGGGATATAGGCGGTAACTTCAATGCCATTGGTCAGTCGGACGCGGGCGACCTTGCGAAGGGCCGAGTTCGGCTTTTTCGGAGTGGTCGTAAACACCCGAACGCAGACGCCGCGCTTCTGAGGCGACTCCTGGAGCGCTGGGCTCGCAGTCTTCGACTTGAGCCGGGTGCGACCACTTCGAATCAATTGGCTGACGGTTGGCAAACTTCAATCGCTCCTAGGACAAAGGACTGCGGAGTTTACCGGAGCGAAGGACGATGTCAATACAGGCGGGCCATAAAACGTCCGCAGGAAGGTCCACGGAATTTCGGCGCTCCGCCCCCCGAACCCCCGGGGGCTGGCCCTCGCCTCAGCGCGGCGCGGACAGTCGGGCGAGCGCTTCGACCACCGATGTCGCTTCGGATCCCGAGACAATCCGCCAGGGTTCGAACGCACCCGACGCCGCGTTCTGCATGACTCCTGCCCCCAGCACACGAAGCACAGAGGCGTACTGAAGGTGCGAGGGCGACATGTCCCTGGGCGATGCCCCGTTCGACCTCCCCCATCCCACGAGATCCAGAACACGAGCGGCCACCACCGCAAGTTCACCGCGACGCACCACACCCGAGGGCTGGAACATGTGATTCGGATAGACGTCCAGCAGGCCAAGCTCAAGCGCGCGAAGAACCTGTGGCCTGGCCCAGGTTCGGGACAGATCGGATGCCACCTCACCAGCGCCCGTGGGTCTTCTGGACTGCAACGCTTCCACCCTCACCACGACGAGAGCGGCCAGTTCGGCGCGGGTGATCCGCAGGGCGTCGCCGATCGCCCGCAGAGGCTCGGGAAGCGCCAGAAACGCGCGCCGTTCTCTGATTCTGGACAGAAGGGCCGCGCCTTCCGTGTCTTCGGCGACATCTCTCAGGCCCCGCTTGAGAGCCATCTCCGCTCCCTCCAGATCGCCGTCCTCAAACCGCAGGGAAGCGCTCCTTATGGCAAGGTTGCGATCGGCATCCTGAGACGCGTCCAGAACCGACAAGGCTTCGGCGCGCCGGCCCGCATCGACCAGAAGGTCTGCAAGTTCGAGCCGGACGGGGGAAAGCTCCGGAGCCACTTCAAGCGCCTTCTTCAGCATGACGATGGCTTCGCTCACCTTGCCCTCGGCGGAAAGGGCCCCCGCCTGGGCGATCGCGGCCTCGGCCACCGCCAGCTTGACCTCGCTCGCCCGGCGGCCCAGGGGGCCGTCCCTCGGTCGAAGACGTTCCGCCTTCAGATAAAGAGGAAGGGCCTGATCGAGGGCGCCGAGCTTCCGCTTCACCGAGGCGAGGCCGACCAGGGCGGCCACATCGTTCGGCTCCATCTTTAAGACGGCGGCGAAGATCGCCTCGGCTTCCGGGAGCCGGTTGGCCCGAAGAGTCGCAAAACCCAGCACGACCTGCGCGGGTCCGAGGTCGGGCTCAACGGCGAGGAGCTTTTGGACCAAAAGCTCGGCCCGAGCCACCTGGCCGATGAGCACATCGTTCCAGGCGCGACGCAGCGCCTTCTCGTCACGCGAATCGAGCTGCCCAGGCCCCAGATCGGGGAAGATGTAGTCTGAGTCGTCCACCCCGGGCGTTTCCACGCGAGGACCGCAGGCGGGAAGAAGGAGGGCGAAGGCCACCATGAGGATGGCGGCCACGGATCGCGGGCGCGGCACGCTGGACCACCCGCATCGCGCGCGCCCCGACGTTTCGGACGGGCCGGTCATGCGATGGCGAGGAGGGCCCGCGTCGAGGCCTCCGCTTCGAGGACGACCTGCCCAAACTCGTCCCGGGTCTGCGATAGCACTTTGGCGTGGCGGTAGACGTTCGCGATTCGGCGCTCGTCCTTGGGATCGACCCGGAGCGTCACCGGACGCGGCAGCATGTCCAGAGTCTCCGCGATGCGTCGCTTGAGAACTTCGAGGCCTTCGCCGGTGAGGGCCGACACCTGCACGGCGTCGGCCCGTTCGGATCGCAAGGCCAGCCGGGCGGCGTCATCGGCTCCGTCGATTTTGTTGATCACGATGAGCCGGTTCGGCGACTCCTCCGCTCCGATTTCCTCCAGAACCTCCCTGACCGCCTTCTCCTTCTCCACCATCTCAGGGTCAGTCCCGTCGACGACATGGATGATGAGGTCGGCTTCGATGACCTCTTCAAGGGTCGCGCGAAAGGCCGCGACCAGACCGTGGGGCAGGCTTCGAATGAAACCGACGGTGTCGACCAGGACGATGTTCTCGCGTTCGCCGATTCGCACTCCGCGCATCAGCGGATCGAGAGTCATGAAGAGGCGTTCGGAGATCTCGACCTTCTCCTCCCCGGTGAGTGCCTGGAAGAGGCTCGATTTCCCGGCGTTGGTGTAGCCGACCAGGGAAACCACCGGCTCGGCACGGCGACGCCGTCCCTCGCGACGGGTCCCCCGCTCCCGCCTCACATGCTCAATCGACTCCTTGAGGACCGACACGCGGGTGCGTATGCGCCGCCGATCCGTCTCGAGCTTCGTCTCACCCGGGCCTCTGGTTCCAATGCCGCCGCCGAGACGGGAAAGAGAGACGCCTTTCCCGGTGAGCCTCGGCATCAGGTATTGAAGCTGGGCCAATTCCACCTGCAGGCGGCCCTCACGAGAGCGGGCTCGCCGGGCAAAGATGTCGAGAATCAACTCCGTCCGGTCGAGCACCTTGAGGTCGAGGCTTTTTTCGAGATTTCGTGCCTGGACCGGGGAAAGCTCGGCGTCCACCATCACGATGGTCACCGCCTTTAGGGTGGCGAGTTCCTTCAGTTCCTCCACCTTCCCGCTGCCAAAGTAGGTGGCGGAGTCGGGATGCTTTCTCTCCTGCGAGATCACATCCACGATTCGAGCACCAGCGCTCTTCGCGAGAAGGGTCATCTCCTCGAGCGAGATGGCAGCTTTGGCGCGTTCGCGGCTCGTGCGATACGTGCCGCAGATCAGGGCGCGTTCGTTTCGTTCAGTTCTGACTTTCGTGCTCAAAGGGGTCGGCGACAGACTACACCCGGCGGTCGTTACAGGCGGCTGGCCGCCGTGGGTCCCAGCCCTAGCGCCTCCTCAATACGGCTTCTTTCGATCCGCCCCTCTCGCAGAATCCTGAAGCCGCCCGCGGGGTCGGTCAGATCCACAATCGTCGATGGCGCGCCGTCGAGCCGTCCCACATCGAATCCAAGAGTGGCGAGCGGGAACGTGCTCAAGGCGAGATCGACGGTCACACACGGACCGTGGCCCGCGAGATTGGCGGAGGTCGCGACCAGTGGCCCGGCCCCCTGCGCCAGCATGCGAGCCACGTTCGAAGCGGGAACACGAACGGCGACACCCGAAGCACCCGCCAGGAGCTCACTCGGGAGGGTTTGTGCCGCGGGCACCACCAGGGTGAGCGGGCCCGGCCAGAAGGCGTCGGCCAGGCGCTGCGCTTGTTCAGACCAACGCGCCGCCAGCGAGCGGGCCTGGGTCAAGTCCGTGACGATTACCGAAAGGGGCTTGTCGGTCTCTCGGCCTTTCGCTTCGCGCAGCCGCTTCACCGCTGCGGCGTCGAGCGCGCAACACCCGATGGCGTAGAGCGTGTCGGTTGGATAGATGAGCAGGGCGCCTCCGCGTAAACTCGCCGCGACCTCGTGCTCCTGCGCAGGGGTGAGGGCGGAAGCCCTGAGGTCATATCGCTGGAGCGCCGCCACGGCCGGATCGTAGCGCAGGGGCACCTATAATCCGCGTCCCTTGATCGAGCGACTCCTCACACGGTGGCCGTCCCTTCCCAAGGGTCTCTCGAGGCCATTGTCCCTGCTCACCCTCATCCTCTGGTCCGGCGCCATGGTCTTTGTGTTCCGCAAGGCCACCGAGCAGACCGCCCTGGCCCTCACCAGCGACCTCGCCGCCTATGGCGAGCGGGCGCGATGGAGCGGTATCTACTACCGCGGGGAGAAGATCGGCTTTTCGGTCAGCCAGATGACCGAGCGGGCGGGCGGGTTCAAGCTCCAGGAAGACGGGCAGATCCTGCTCACCCTCATGGGCGCCGCCACCGCTTCGCGGCTCCATACCGAGGTCAACGTCGACGCGCAGTATCTCCTGCAGGACTTTGCCTTCTCGCTCGACCCGGGCACCGGTCCCATCTCCGTCAAAGGAGCGCTGGAGACGCCGACCCGGCTGAGAGTCCGCATCGCCTCTCCCACCGGCAGCGAGAGAACGAGAACGTTCGATCTCAAGGAACCGCCGGTGCTGTCGATCAACCTGCCGAAACGACTCCTGGCCAAGGGGCTCGAGGAAGGCGCGCGCCATCCTCTAGCCCCAAGGCCAGGAGTCGTTACGGCAGGTAGATCGACAGCACCGGAGGTTCCATGAGAAAGAACGTACACGTTATCTCGCTGCCGGTGGGAGAGGCTAATCGGAATCTAACCCGGGTCGGCGTCTCC
>JANLWV010000082.1:0-2393 GCA_031364765.1 Vicinamibacteria bacterium | reverse complement strand
GCTCTTGATCTCAAAGCGATTGCGTGCGCGTAGCTTCGCGTCATTTTTGCAAAGTGGCTCGTCCACACGCTGCTGTTCGGGCTCCATCACCAGCGCGCGCGCGCGCCCGAGACGCTGCTGCTGGCCTCCGGAGAGCTTGGTCGCGTCGCGCTCCGCCAAATGGTCAAGCGCGACGCTGCCGAGGACGCGCATCACCTTTTCTTTGATGACGGCCTTCGATTGCCGGTTCTTGCCGACGTTCAGCGGGAAAGCGACATTGGCGAAGACCGTCATATGCGGCCAGATGGCGTAGGACTGGAACACCATGCCGAAATTGCGCCGGCTGGGTGGGATGAACACGCCCCGAGCCGACGAAAAGACCAACTTTCCGTTCGCTTCGATCTCGCCCGACACTGGCCGTTCCAAGCCTGCTATAGAGCGAAGCGTGGTCGTCTTGCCGCAGCCGGATGGGCCGAGCAGGGTGAAGAACTTGCCCCGCGGGACTTCAAAGCTGACGTCCTGCGCCGCCCTGACCGGAGGCCCCTTGGGGGTCGGGTATTCCGTGTTGACCATTCTCACGCTGAGCATCGGCGTTCCCCCTGAAATCCTGTTTCGCCCGCGATAGCCGCCGGCTCCGGGTTCGGTGCACTCTTCTCAACGTCAACCGGCCCGCAGAGCGTAAATGACTGTTGCAAAAGAGGATATCAACCTCGCCAAGACTTACCTGAACCGGCTTACGCTGTGTCGCATCTACCAACCATTTTCTTTGCAACGACTCCTACTTAATCTGCAGTGCTCGCATGCTTCCCAGCGGACCACCCTTTGGGGCCGATCACTTTCTCCGCAATACCAGCTGCATCTTCCTCCAATGCTGTACCCAACGTATCGTTAAAGCGATTAAGCCAAGCTCCAAAGCTCAGAACAGCCAACATTTCCACAATCTGGTCATCGGAATAATACTTTTTTAGGTCTTCGAAGTGCCTATCCGTAACCGCATTTGGTACGACGGCGCACGCCTGGGCGAACCGAAGCGCCGCCCGCTCGGCGTCGCTAAATAACTCGCTCGTTTCAAAGTACCATAAGTCTTTCAGCTTTTCTGGCGAAATGCCGGTGCTCCTGGAAAGGCCCGAGATCGAGTGTGCCTGACAATATTGGCATCCGGCCGCTAGACTTTCGATGTGAAACATCATCCGTCGCAGTTCGCGTGGAAAAGAGATTGACTCCTGAATAGCTCGGTTCAGTTGTATCGCCGCCAATGCAATCCTCGGCTTACGACTCAACGTCAATAAAGAATTGGGGACAAAACCAAGATAGTTGTGAGTGCTTTGAAGCGCTTCTTGAAGTTCTCCAGACAAGTCCTCATACTTAAGCTTTGATATTCTTACCATGGCTGCCATCGTTATCTAATTACCTTGATTTGCAGGTATTAGCCGCAGTTGGGCGCGCAACGCTTCGGTCGCCACCAGGTCGACGACGACGTCTCCAACCATGTCCGTGGTCAAGACCACACCATACTCCTCGCGCGCAGCTGCAATCGAAACATAGTCCTGGCGCACATCCTCGGCCACCCGGCCGGGATCGCGTTCCAGCGGAGAACCCCACCCGCCCCCCGATTCGGTGCTAGTACGGACGCGGGCCCCTGCCGAAAGCAGATGGCGTGAGGTGTTCATTCCGGCCCAGGTGGGGTCACCGGGAAGCTGTACCTTGTGGCCGCTTCCGCCGCCCGGTTTGCCGCCATGCAGGCCCCAGGGTGGAAAGCGGTCGCGCCCATTCGCCAGCATGTTCCAGCGGCCCGAGACCAGGCCCCGAAGCGTTATATCCACGCCGAGGCCGCCGCGAAACTTTCCGGCGCCACCCGAATCCTGCCGCAAGGCGCGGGCTTCCACGATCAACGGAAAGCGCTGTTCCAGCGCTTCTATCGGCGCATTGCGGACGTCACCCTGGCGCACCGTGACCGATGCCGACGGGCCGTCCTCGAAGGGCCGCCCGCCCCAGCCGCCGCCTTCAATGCTCTGTCCCCGACGATCTCCTCGACGACGTCCTCGAGCGTGACGACACCCGCGTGACCGCCGTACTCGTCCAGCACGATCGCCATCTGGAAGCCGTCACCGCGCAGCAGGGACAGCAAGGGGTCGAGTCGGAGGCTGTCGGGGACCACGGTCGGTTTGACCATGATGTGCCTGACCCGCGTGGTCGCCCGCTCGTGGAGCGGCAGCGCGACCGCGTGCTTGACGTGGACGGTGCCGACGACGGCGTCCTCCGCGTCGAGGACCGGGAACCGGGACAGGCCCGTCTGCCGGGTCAGCTCGATCACCGTGGAGGCACGGTCCGTCTCGTCGAGGGTGGTGGTGCGCACGCGCGGCGTCATGATCTCGCCGGCCGTGCGGGTGCCGAACTCGACGCTTCGCTCCATC
>JANLWV010000077.1:0-13977 GCA_031364765.1 Vicinamibacteria bacterium | reverse complement strand
GGCGCCTGGGTCCATTCAAGCTCAATCACCGGCAGCGGACGGCTTTCGATGGTGGCCCGAGGGGCCACGATACGGATTTCAATTTCGCTGCCGACCTGGGCGACCTCGAGCCCGGAGGGTGATTGAGGTGTCTTGACGTAGGGGGCGGCCGGATCAGCCCGCTTGCCGCAGCCGGGCTGGATTCCGAGGGCCAGAGAAAGCAGAAAAGGGTGGCCCCAGGAGGATCGACAGCGCATGACGTGCGGATAGTATAGAGAGGCGATGAGCTTCCCCCCGCTCCGAGCACTCGCCGTTTTGGGGGGCGTCTACGATCTGGCCCTGGCCGCTCCGATGCTCTTCGCACCGGAGAGGACGGCACGATGGTTTGGGGCGCCGCAGCCTGTTCCGGTTCTGAACGCGCAGCTCAACGGCCTCTTCACTCTGACCCTCGCGCTCGGATACTTTTGGTGCGCGCGCGACGTCGGCTCGCGCCGTGGTTATTTGTGGGTGGCGGGAGTCTTCGTCAAGCTGGCCGGGGCCGCACTGTTCATCGGCGACCACTTCCTCCGCGGTTCACCCGCGTCGTTTCTCCTTTTCGCGGCAACCGACGGCGCGATCGGTCTGGCCACCCTGGTGGCCCTCGTGCTTTCTAGTAAGCCTTCGCCTGGACGCGTTTGAGCAGATCGTCCCTGGTCAGTTTTCCGCCCGTGAAAGCGTCCAGATCGGCTTTCTGGGCACGGACGACGACCGTGCGAGCCGGCTTGGCGCGGACCCACGGCTGCGGGCGGGACACAAGCTCAACGGAGATGGTGATCATGTCGCTCGCCTGAAGCGATCTGAGCAGGGTCGAATCCTCCAGAATGGAGGTGACCAGGGCGTCCTTCACATCCTTCTCGACCTGCTCGGGCGGCCGCGTGTCGTCCACGGCGTCCTCAAGAAAGAAGGTCCAGGCGCTCGGGAAGTTCGCGGCCGCCGTCGACTCCGACAGCCCGGGGCGGAGTTCCGCCATCAGTTGGCGTTCAGCGTCGGCGAACGCCGCATCGGCCTGGGCTCTCATGCGTTCGGCTTCCTTGCGCGTTTCGCGAATGCGCGCCTCCAGGTCGGTCAGGTCGCTCGGTCTCCTGCGCACCAGCACCTCGGGTCCCGGAGGCGCCCCAGGACGGGCGGCGGACACTGAGATTTCCGGGGCTGGCTGGTCGGACCGGGGATTGGGCGGCGTTGGCAGCGACCTTGGGGGCAACAGGAAAATGGCGCCTACGCCGTCGAGGTACAGGAAACGCGTCTCGGGGAGGCCGGACAGGAAGACCATGGGTTCGGCCGGTCGGCACGCGGTGGAAAGTCGTTGCTCGAGGCGGGCGGAGAAGCGCTGGAAATCGGCGCGTCGATCAACCGTCGGCGCTTCGGTGAAAAGAGCGAGAGCGAGGGCGATCAGCATGGGCGGTTAGGACGCGTTCAGCGCTCCTGAGGTTTGGCGGTCACGCGAACCAGGTTCTTCATGAGTTCGCTGGTGCGAGCGGCATCGGCGCCGGTTCGGGAATCGATGTAGGCGAGACCGGCGGCAATCTGAGCCATGTCGTACTGACGCTGCAGATCGTTCTCGGTCCTCAAGCCGGCGAGGCGTGCCTCGAAGACTCGGGCCTGTCGCTCCTCACTGGCCTTGAGAAGCCTTTCGATGGTCGCGGGTGAGGCGTTGGAGGCGGTCTTCACAGCGGCGCCCGGCGAAGTCGACGCCTCCGCGGTCTGCATGAACGAGCGGCGGAGATCGGCGATCTCGGCCTGGTGGCGGCTCTCCTGCGTCCTCAGCAAATCCTGGAGCTCGTCGTACGAAACTAGCTGCGCCTTGGTCGCGCTGCTGGACCGAGCGGTGGGGGTGGCCGGGTCGGTCGCGACCGACCTCGGCTCGGCTGACGCCGGCAGAAATGCATTCCGTCCCACGCCGACCCCGCCGATACCTAGGATGAGGCCGGCCGCGGCCGCGAGGCCGATCGGGAACCATCGAGCGGAGGCTCGGGCCTGGGGCAGGGGCGGCGCTAAGGGAAGGTTCCACCCACCAAGGGTCTTTCGGACACCCTTGAGTTCGGCGTATTCCGCGCGGCACGGAACACACTGGGCGAGGTGATCCCGGGCGCGGGATCGTTCGGCGAGATCACCGTCGTCGTAGAGGAGCGCCACGACATCGTCGCGCATGGCTTCGCAAGAGAGATTGGCCGTCATGATCGTTGATCCAGTGAGGTGATTGATGGGCAAAGGTTATTTCGTCCTATGAGGCGGTTCGGTCCGGAATGGGAGAAGCGCTGGTGACGCCATCTCGGACCAGGTGCTGCTTCATCTCAACGAGCCCGCGATAGAGGCGGGTTTTTACTGTCGAAGTGGGCAGTCCGAGAGTCTCGGCGATTTCGGCGAAGGTCAGGCCCTGGTACTCCTTCAAGATGATGACCTCGCGCTGATCCTCGGAGAGTTTCTGAATGGCCAGGCGCACGCGATCGGCGATCTGGTTTCCTTCGGTGAGCTCGAGAGGCGACGGGCCCTTCGAGAGAAGCATCGGGATTTTGGGTTCGGGCTCGTCGAGGCTGACATAGGTCTTTCCCTTCTTACGACGCAGGGAGTCGCGACAAAGATTGAGGGCGATCTGGTAAATCCACGACGAAAACTTGGCCTCACGCTTGAACGCTTTGAGGCCACGAAAGGCCCGCAGGAACGCCTCCTGCGTGATGTCCGCGGCGTCCTCGGTGGATCCCAGGACGCGCCAGACCGCACCCCGGATCTTCCCCTGCCATCGAGACACAAGTTCGTCGTAGGCGGCCAGGTGGCCCGCTTGGAAGGCTTCGACGAGCTGCTCGTCAGACATCTGTGAATTGTTGAGCATCAGCCGGAAAAATCCTGGCTTCTATCTTTGAGACGCGGCGGAAACCCAAACAGTCTCAGGCCTTTGGATGGGTCTGTTTGTATATATCGAGCAAGTACTTTGGATTGACGTGCGTGTAGCGCTGGGTCGTGGAGAGACTCGAATGACCGAGGAGCTCCTGGATGGAGCGAAGATCGCCTCCGCGCTGGAGAAGATGGGTCGCGAAGGAGTGGCGGAGTGTATGAGTGCTGGCTTTGGTACGGATGGCGGCTCTCACCAGACCGCGAGCCACGATGCGCCTCACGGTGCGGTCCGAAAGAGGCCTGCCCCGAGTACCAGCAAACAATGGATCTCCGCCAGAAACACGGCCTCTGGTCTCAATATATCGTGTTATAGACAAATATGCAGGAGAGCCAAACGGGACCCAGCGTTCTTTTCTCCCTTTACCAAGAATTCTGATGGAGCGATTTCCCATATCGACGTCATCCAGGACGAGACCAACGATCTCGGAGCAGCGCATCCCTGTCGAGTAGAGAAGTTCCAGGACGGCTGTGTCCCTCTCTTTTGATTTATTCGTCTTATCAGAAGATGTCATAAGTTTGACGGCTTCGTCCTCCTGCAGATACGTGGGAATCCTGAGATCCTTCCGCGGCCCAACCAGACTCCGGGCCGGATTCTTGGTCAGGGTCCCCTCTCGGCATAGGAATCTGAAGAATGAGCGGAAGGTCGCAAGCTTTCGGCCCGCCGTGGTGGCGGACGCCTTTCGCCCGTGGAGATCGGCGAAGAAGGCGCGGAGCAGCCAGAGGTCGATCTCAGCGACGCCGGGGTCGTGGCCGAGCCGGGCTCGCGAAAAGGACTCGAGCTGACTCAGGTCCTTGGAGTACGCCCGCAGCGTGTGCGGAGACGCGTTCCGCTCGTTTTGGAGGGAGGCGGTGAAGCGGTCTATCTCCTCGCGCATGACTCAAGCCGTGACGGGATGGCTGACGTCCGTCCCTTTGAAACCCCGGGCCACGAAATCGGCCAGTGACAGAAGCGCGCGCTCCGACAGGGCCCGGCGTCGACGCTGCTTGTCTCGGATGGGATCCGCAAGGTCCGGAAAGAGTCCGAAAGCGATATTTGTCGGCTGGTAGTGTTTGGGGTCGCTCCCCGAGATGTAGCGACCGAGCGCTCCCATCGCGGTCTCCGCGGGAAAAGGCTCGGGCTCATGGCCAAGCGCTCGCGCTGCGGCGGCGATGCCGGCGAGGAGACCAGACGCCGCGGATTCGACATACCCCTCGACACCGCTCATCTGACCGGCGAAGAAAAGTCCTGGTCGTGTGCGCGCTTCAAACGTGGGCCGAAGCGTCTTGGGGGAATTGATGTACGTGTTCCGGTGGATCATTCCGAAACGAACAAACTCGGCACTCTCAAGGCCCGGAATCATGCGGAAGATTCTCTTCTGCTCGGGCCACTTCAGATGCGTCTGAAAGCCCACCATCGAAAAATGGCTGGCCGCGAGATTGTCCTGCCGGAGCTGCACGACCGCAAAAGGTCGGCGGCCGGTGGCCGGATTCACAAGACCCACGGGCCTCATGGGCCCGAAACGCATGGTCTCGAGACCTCGGCTCGCAATCACTTCGATGGGGAGGCAGCCCTCGAAGAAAAACTCCTTTTCGAAGTCCTTCACCTCGGAACACTCCGCCCCGGTGAGTGCGGTGAAGAAAGCCCGATACTCCGCTTCGTCCATCGGGCAGTTGAGGTAATCGTCGGTGCCCTTCTGATACCTCGACGCCCGAAACACCTTCGTCAGGTCGATGCTGTCGGCCTCGATGACCGGGCTCACCGCGTCGTAGAAATGCAGGTGAGTTTCACCCACGAATCGGGCGATATCCTGAGCGAGAGCATCGGACGTCAATGGCCCGGTGGCCACGACGGCGAGCGGTGCTGCGGGAATAGACGCGCACTCCTCGCGGTGAACCACGACACCGGGAAGCCTGGTGATCTCTTCCGTGATCCTTTGAGCGAACAGGCCTCGGTCCACGGCAAGGGCGCTGCCGGCGGGCACGCGAACCTCGTCCGCCACCCTGATGATGAGCGAATCGAGGCGTCGCATTTCTTCCTTGAGAATGCCCGCCGCCTGGTCAAGATCGTTCCCCCGCAAAGAGTTCGAGCAGACGAGTTCGGCGAAATCGGAGGTCTGATGAACGGGAGTCTTCCGCACCGGCCGCATCTCGAAGAGATCGACACCGATCCCCCTTTTTGCAAGCTGCCACGTGGCCTCGCTCCCCGCGAGACCGCCGCCCACCACCAAGACTCGAGGCAAGCGCGTCAACTGGCGCTCGCGGGGGCAACCGCGGTGGCTTCCGGAGGATTTTCCATCGGACGCTCGTAGCCACATTCGTCGTCGGAGCAAGCGATGACCCAACCGTGTTTCTTGGTTTCCTTCTGAAGGAGATAGGGCTTCGCGCACTTCGGACAGGGTTCGGCGATCGGCCGGTGGTAGGCGGTGAACTTGCAGGCCGGATACCGGCGGCATCCGTAAAACGGCTTGCCGAAGCGGCCCTTGCGCTCGACCACCTGACCCTCGTGGCACTCGGGACAGAGGAGGCCGATGTCCTTGACCTCTTTCTTCTTGATGTATTTGCAGGTCGGGTAATCCGAACACGCGATGAAATTGCCGAAACGGCCTTTCCGCCAGGCCAGCGGTTTCTTGCAGTCGGGACAAAACTCATTCTCGATGGGCTTGAGCCTTTCGAGTTCGAGCCGGCCTTCGGCACCCCGCACCAGTTTTTTCGTGACTTTGCACTCGGGATACTTCGGACAGGCCAGGAAATAACCAAACCGGCCCTTCCGGGGCACCAGCATTTCGGCATGCTCGGGACAGGGCTGCGCCAGGGCTTCTTCGGAAGCCTCGGGCCCGCCCTCGGAAGCGCCCGCGATCTGGCGCGTGGTCTTGCACTCGGGATAGTTCGAACAAGCTAGGAAACGTCCGTATCTCCCCCACTTCATCACCATGGGCGAGCCGCACTTGTCGCAGATCTCGTCGGTCTTTTCTTCGACGCCCTTGACCGACCGCATCTTCTTCGCGGCCATCTTCAGGTCCTTCTCGAACTTCTTCCAGAACTGGTTCAGTGTGTTGAGGAGGGTGTCCTTGCCTTCTTCAATCTCGTCCAGCTCATGTTCCATCGCCGCCGTGTATTCCACGTTGACGATGTCCTGAAAGTTCTCGACCAGAAGATCGGTGACCAGGAAGCCTATTTCGCTCGGCCAGAGGCGGCCCTCGCGCTTTTCGATGTAGTCGCGCGCTTCGATGGTGGAGATGATCGACGCGTAGGTCGAGGGGCGGCCGATGCCGTTCTCTTCAAGCTCCTTGACCAGGCTCGCTTCCGAAAAACGCGGCGGCGGTTCGGTGAAATGCTGGTCGGTGTCGAGCTTCCGGAGCTTGAGCTTCTGGCCTTCTTCGAGAGGCGGCAGACCTTCCTTCGCCTCCGGTTCGGTGTCGGCCTCCGCAGCGGCGGGACCACCCATCGCTTCCGTCTTCTTGGCCTTGGCTTTGGCCACCTCTTCCATGGACTCCTCGTAGACCGCGAGGAAACCCTTGAACTTCATCACCTGGCCGCGGGCCCGCAGCAGATAGACCCCGGCCGTGATCTCCACCGCCGTCTCATCAAAGACCGCCGGCCTCATCTGCGAAGCCACAAAACGGTTCCAGATGAGCTCGTAAAGCGCGATTTCGTCCTTGCCGAGGTGCTTGCGGAGGCTTGAGGGCGTCAGCGTCAGGTCGGTCGGGCGAATCGCCTCGTGCGCGTCCTGGGCGCCTTCCTTGGTCCGGTACAGGATGGGCTTCTCGGGGAGGTAGTCCTCGCCGTAGGCGGAACCGATGTGACTGCGAACAGCGGTAAGAGCGTCATCGGAGACACGCGTCGAATCGGTCCTCATGTACGTGATGAGACCGACACTTCCTTCGCCCCCTACCTCCAGGCCTTCGTAGAGTTTCTGGGCCACTTGCATGGTCTTCTTGACCGAAAAACGCAGTTTGCGGAAAGCGTCCTGCTGAAGCTTCGAGGTGATGAAAGGCGGAACCGGGTAGCGCTTGCGCTCCTTGCGGGTGACCTTTGAGACGCTGTAAGCGGCCTTCTCAAGGTCCTTGCGGACGGCCTTGGCCCCTACCTCGTTCGTGATCTCGATCTTCTCGCCGTTCTTTCGAGAGAGTCCGGCGGGGAAGATGGGCGGAACGCCAGCATCGAGCTGTGCAATGACCGACCAATACTCTTCGGGCACAAACGCCTTGATCTCCCGCTCGCGTTCACAGATCAAGCGGAGAGCCACGGACTGAACGCGCCCAGCCGAGAGACCTCGGCGGACCTTGTCCCAGAGAATCGGTGAGACCTTGTACCCCACCAGGCGATCAAGGACGCGTCGAGCCTGCTGCGCGTCCACCTTCTGGATGTTCAGTTCGGCCGGCCTTTCGAACGCCTTCAGAATGGCGGTCTTTGTGATCTCGTGAAAGACTACCCGCCGGAATTTCGACTTGCCCCTGGCCTTCTTGCCGCCCAGCTCCTGGGCGAGATGCCAGCAGATCGCCTCGCCTTCGCGATCCGGGTCGGCGGCCAGAAACACTTCGTCGGCGTCCTTGGCAGCCTTCTTGAGCTCGTCCATGATCTTCTTGCGGGTGGGCAGAACTTCGTAGTCGATCTCAAAGCCGTTTTCCACGTCGACACCCAGCCGGCTCTTGGGCAGATCTCGGACATGGCCCATGGAGGCTTTCACGGTATAGCCCTTGCCGAGGTACTTATGAATGGTCTTGGCTTTGGCGGGCGACTCAACAATGACGAGGCGATTTGGCAAGATGAAAGGTCTTTCTTCCTTGGCTTGAATTATGGGTTTTCCTTTCTAGGTTATGCCGGACCTGCGCTCCTAAACAAAGTCCCGGGCAATCTTTCGATCTTCCCGTCGAGTTCAAGCTCAGATAGGCGGGCCATCAGGACGGGCGCAGCAAGGCCAGTATCCACAGCGAGTTGGTCGACGGATTTGGCCGCAGAATGGGCCAGTTTCTGAAGAATCGGGTCGGTGGCGCCCGCGTTGTGTTCGATCGGTTGGGAGTGGATTCCGAGGTGCTCCAAGACGTCTTCAACTCCACGGACGAGAGTGGCGCCGTCCCGGATCATGAGATTCGGTCCGAAGGCCAGAGCGTCCCCCGGACGACCCGGGACGGCCAGCACATCGCGCCCCTCATCGAGAGCCACGCGGGCGGTGATCAGGGCGCCGCTTTTGGCCCCCGCCTCCACCACGATCACGGCTTCGGACAGACCCACGATGATCCGATTGCGGGTGGGGAACTGCGAGGCTGTGGGCGGCGTGCCGGGTGGCAGCTCCGATATGACCGCGCCGCTCACTTCAATTCGAGACGCGAGGCCCTTGTGTTCGCTCGGATAGATGATGTCGACGCTCGACCCGAGGACGGCGAGTGTCGTCCCCTTTCCGGAAAGCGCTCCTTGGTGGGCGGAGCCGTCGATCCCGCGGGCGAGACCCGAAACCACCTCTATGCCGTGCGTGGCCAGGCCGCGAGCCAGATCCCTTGCGATGGACAGTCCCGACGCAGTGGCGCCGCGGGCCCCCACGATCGCCACCCGGCGTGCGCCGGTGTGGAGCGACCCGCGGAAAAAGAGAACCGGCGGAGGATCGTAGAGGGCGGCGAGGGAGCTCGGATAAAGGGGCGAGCCAAGGACCACCACCGACTGTCCTTCCCGATTGGCCTGTTTGAAAACCATCTCCGCCTCCCGGCGCGCGGACCGACTTTGAAGGCCTAGAAGGGCTGGTTCTCCGATCAGGCCGGTGAAACGCCCGGGGTGCTGATAAAGCTCATCCACCCCACCGGCCCGAATGAGACTGGCGATCCTGCGGGCTCCGAAGGCCGGCAGGCGCATCAGGGTGAGGACGCGAAGGATTCCTTCTTCCATCAGGCCGATTGTGCCCGGCCACCCGTCCGAACCGGGTCCCCTGGCGGCTCCACACTGAGAGGGCCATGGGCAGCGGGAGCCATCGAGCGCGATAATCAGTGCTCCGAGATAACCATGATCCGTTTCGAAGAGATCGCCGAAACCGTGCACCTCCACCATCCGGGGGCCGATCTCGACGTGTTGCGGCGGGCCTACGTCTTCTCCGCCGTCGCCCACAAGGGTCAGGTGCGCGCGAGCGGCGAGCCGTATCTGTCGCATCCGCTCGAGGTGGCGAGCATCCTGGCCTCGTGGCGCCTGGACCCGATCTGTGTGGCCGTGGGTTTCCTTCACGACGCCCTGGAAGACACGCTCGCCACCCCGCAGGAGCTCGAAGAGAAGTTCGGCCCGGTGGTTCTGCACATCGTCGAAGGCCTCACCAAGATCTCTCAGATCTCTTTCTCCTCGGTCGAGGAACGACAGGCGGAAAGCTTCCGAAAATTGCTCCTCGCCATGGTGGACGACGTGCGTGTCATTCTCGTGAAGCTCGCCGATCGCCTGCACAATATGAGGACGTTGCAACATCTCCCCGAGGAAAAGCGGATCCGGATTTCGGAAGAGACGATGGAGATCTACGCAGCGCTCGCGGGCCGTCTCGGGATGAGCCGGATCAAGAACGAGCTCGAGGATCTCGCGTTTCAACATCTTGAACCGGAGGCCTACCGGGATCTCTTGAAGCGGGTTGAGGCAAGGCGACCAGAAGCCGAGGCCGTGATCTCTCGCATGAGCGGGGTCATCAGGGGTCTTATCGGCGAGGCCCACATCGAGGCGCGTATCGATGGCCGGGTGAAGCGGCTCTTCTCCATTCATCAGAAACTGGTCCGCCAGAAGATCGAGCTCGATGAACTCTTCGACTTCATAGCGCTCCGGGTCGTGGTGACGTCGATATCCGACTGCTACGCGGTCCTTGGCCTCCTCCACCACGCGCTCAAACCGGTGCCGGGTCGGATCAAGGATTTGATTGCCATCCCTCGCCCCAACGGCTACCGGTCCCTTCACACGTCGCTGATCGGGGACCACGGCACGCCGTTCGTAGTCCAGATCCGAACCGAGGAGATGCACCGGATTGCCGAGGAGGGCATCGCCGCTCACTGGAAGTACAAAGAAGGCCAACCTCCTGTTTCGGGGGAAGACGAGACGTTCGCGTGGCTTCGGCAGCTTCTCGAGGACGTGCAGGACCCAAAGGAGTTTTTGAGTTCGCTGAAGCTGGACCTCTACCCGGAGGAGGTCTATTGCTTCACGCCCAAGGGCGCCGTACGCACCCTGCCACGGGGCGCCACTCCCGTCGATTTCGCTTTCGCGATTCACACCGAAGTCGGAAGGCGTTGCGTGGGCGCGCGGGTGGGGGGCAGGATCGTTCCTCTGCGGACCAAGCTCAAGAATGGAGACATCGTTGAGATCCTGACCGCGCCCGGCCATGAGCCGAGCCGCGACTGGCTCAATTTCGCGGTCACCTCGCGCGCGCGCTCGAAGATCAAACACGATCTGCATCTGGCGGAGAGGCAGCAGGCGCGGGACCTCGGCCGCCGGCTGCTCGAGCGCGAATGGAAGAAGTCGCAGCTTCGGTCGAAACCCCTCGAGGAGGAAACGGCCAGGATCGAAGCGCTGGGTCGCGAGCTCGGGGTGGGAAGCCGCTTCGAGGATGTCCTCTCGTCGCTGGGCTTCGGCAGAATCGACGCGGCTTCGCTCGTCGAGAAACTGACTCCGCCGGAGCTCCGTGGAAAGTCGACGCCACCTCCGTCCCGCCCCACCCGTGCGGTCACGCCCGGAGAAGCGCGCATTTCTGTGCAGGGCGTCGATCATCTCCTCGTTTATCGGGCCCGTTGCTGTTCGCCGATTTTGGGAGATGCGATCACCGGCTACATTACGCGGGGTCAGGGGGTCTCCGTCCACGCGGAGAGCTGCCCCAACGTAAAGAATGCGATGGTGGACGCGCAACGCCGCGTGCCCGTCTCATGGGACGCGACTCCTGGTGAGACCTATCCGGTTCGTCTCAGCGTTGAAGTCCACGACCGGCCCGGCCTTCTCGCCGCCATGACCACCGCGGTCTCGGACAAGGGCGGAGACATCAGACGGGCCGAGGCGCGAACCTATGACGACCGGCCCGGTATCGTGGACCTGGTGGTCCGGGTCAGAGATCTGAACCACCTCAAAGCGCTGGTGCGATCCGTGAAGGATATTTCCGGAGTGGCACGGGTTGAACGAACATCCCTAGCCGACACACCCCCCTAGGAGACACCATGCCCAAGAAGATCATCCTGACGGATCAGGCCCCGGCCCCCATCGGCCCTTATTCTCAGGCCGTCGGCGTGGGCGATCTACTGTTTCTGTCCGGCCAGATTCCGCTCGATCCAAAGACCGGCGAACTGATCGATTCGGACATTGAAGCCGCGACGTCGAGGGTTCTCGAAAACATTCGCGCGGTCCTCGAATCGGAAGGGCTGGCCTTTCGCCACGTGGTCAAGACGACCGTTTTCATGCAGGATCTCGGCCTGTTCCCACGCATGAACGCCATCTACGCCAAGGCATTCGGCGAAAGTCCGCCCGCACGATCGACGGTTCAGGCCGCCGCGTTGCCGAAGGGCGTGTCGGTCGAGATCGAGGTCATCGCGTCCCGCGTGGCCTAGTCTTTCGCCGCGGGTTTCGGTTCCGCCGGTTTGGCCGGGGGCTCCACGATATCGACCTTGAGTTTGTCGATCATGGCCATGAATTCCTGCCGTTCGGGCTCAGCCATCTTGAATTTCTGCAGCGCCGACATCATTTTCTTGCCAGAGGACTCCCACTCCGCCTCGGTAATTGCAAGTCCCCCGTGAGAGGGCTTCATCTCCCGGCCGATATAGACGCAAGGGCCGCCGCTCAGGTTGCAGATCTGATCCACGATCAACTGCCGCCCCCGTACCAGGGAGTTCATGCTGCGACCCTGACCGAAACGCTTAAACGCCGGATCGGCGCCCAACTGATCCAGGAAGCCGTCCACCACTCCCGCGATCACATCATATCCGCCGATTCGCTGATACAGGCTCTTCGGCGGCGCTGGCTTCTCCTGGGCAAGCACAAGGCTGAAGAGCGGAAGAACGGCGGCGAGAACTGCAACTCTGACCACGAGCCGAGTGAACCCGGCAACACTCACATCTGTAACGCTCCGCATGGCTTTCTCCCTTTTTACCCCAGCCGAGGAGGCGCCGCGCTGGTGCGGCGACTCTTGCTCGGGCCGGATCAGATTACTGCCCGCTGCGTGGGGGATCAACCGCACCGGGCAGGGGAAGGGGGCCAGCGCAGGAGGCCTCTCGGGTGGGATTTAGGTTCGCATTGGTTCAGCGGTGTTTGGTGGGCCCGCCGGGATTCGAACCCGGGACTTACCGGTTATGAGCCGGCGGTTCTGACCGCTGAACTACAGGCCCGCCGCAGAGACTAGCAGGCTACCGAACGGGCAGGACGGGTGTCGCGGGAAGTTGCCCGCTCGGGGGCAGTGGGGGCTGCGCAGGAGGACCGCCGGGAGGACCCCCTGCGCCACCGGGCCCTACGGGATTGACCGAGCCCAGAACCAATCCGCCGGCCCCTTGCCCGGCCGCTGCAGCCCGCGTCCCAAGGGGCGTCTGAATAACGCATGATCGCTCCTCGGCACGCTTCTTGTTCCAGCGGTCGATCAGCCATTCCATCGCCTCGCGGGCTTTTGCGCGGGTGATTGGACCCTTCCCCCCGGCATCAAACCCGACCCGTGTAAGGGTAGCGAGATAGTCTTCGGGGGAGTTCTTGAGACGCTGAAGCCGGAGCCGACCCACCACTGCGTTGTTGGCCAGGAGAACAGCAAACGAATGCCGGCCCACGTTGAACTGAGCGGTGAGAATGGTGCGCCATTTCGTCACAAGATCTCCGGTGGGACAGATATCAACTCGCCGGCACGAGTCCACAAGCCACGCCTGTCCGTCGCCTTCGGCGGTCCACACCGACACCGCGTAAAGACCCGCCGTGGTTAGGTCGGCGTAGACGATGGCGTGCAGGCCCTCAGGGGTGGCGCGGAGTTCGAACTCAGCGGATTCCTCCTGTCCGGTGTTGACCGCCGACTCGGGCGCCAGCCGTTCGAACTTGCCGGCCCGGATCTCGATCGGCTCATCCGCGGGCGGGAGCTCACTCTCCATTTCCAACGCCTGCAGCAGGGTCCGCGAGAGATCTTCGTTGGTGGTGAGGGCCGGGGCGCGCCAGCCGTTTTCGGGCTCGATGAGATTCACGCAGGGCGGCGAAATCTGAACCGACTCCAGGGAGGCGCCCGGCGGCAGAACGACGGAGATGGTGTGATTTCCGGGCTCCATCCGGATCCAGCCGAGGTCCACGGAAGCGTAGTCGGGGCCTCCGCTGCCGGTCGGTTGGTGCGTCGCAACCGCATCAATCTGTCCGTCCTTCCGTATCTCTACCTGAAACGGGCGGTCGGGGGCGCCCCGGACGCGCAACCGAACGTTGTAATCCCCACTTCGGACGATAGGCAGGTCGTACGCAACCTCACCGGTCTCGTCGCCCGCATCCACAAACCCGTCCCTCAGGCTCACGCCAGTGGCTCGTTTGTATTTCGACGCGGGAAGATTCCGCTGGTCTTTCCAGGCGAGAATCCGAAAAATGTCTTCGGCAGACTCGAGGCTCTGGAGATTCTCCTCAAAGCCAATGCTCCTCATGATCATCCGCGCCCATTCGGAGTGAGTGACCGGCGACCTTCGGGGGTCCCCATACAACGGAACGAGGACGGCGGTGGACAGGGCCGCGAGGACCCAGAAAAGGCGGTTTTTAGTCACGGGCAAGGTAGGAAAATTTTTTGGCAAAGGGCGATCTGGTACTCTAAGTGAAGCTGTTGGATACAAAAAAGTAGGGCTGTGATCTCACTCACGGCAGGTCTTGACCCCAGAGGATGCCGAACCGGTAACATTCGGCTTAACTTATTCAATGCAAAGAGTCTTCACTGATGAAGCCAACGTCTTAGAGAAGCACCTGAAGCTGCGGGGTCTCAACCGGAGTTCGCGCCGGGATCTGGTGGTCAGCACTTTCTTCGCCTCCAACAAGCACTTGTCGGTCGATGACCTTTATAACCTCGTCCGTCGAAAGTCTCCGGGCATCGGTCGCACCACGGTCTATCGAACCCTCAAACTCCTGGAGAGGGCTGGACTAGCCCAGGCTCTGGTTCTCAAGGGA
>JANLWV010000012.1:0-14370 GCA_031364765.1 Vicinamibacteria bacterium | reverse complement strand
GAAGCCCGCGTGCCGAGGGCGACACCGTAGTAGCCGATGTTCGGATACTCCACGATCAGGTCGGGCTCGCCCACACAATCCTGAAACGCTCTAAAGAGCCGGCCTTCGTTCCACCAGAGGTGACGAGGCCTTCCCGTGAAGGCGTCGCTGGTGCGGGTGTAAGCGCTCACGAAGTTCAAACGCTCGTTCACGATGAGGCCGCGTTCGTGAGGAGGAACGGCCTGGATGAAGAGCGCCCACAGTGCTATCGCGCACAGTCCAACCTGAACCAGGGGTCGTGAGCGCGGGGTCAGACCCTGCAATGCCCCGGCGGAAAGCGCCGCCACCACCGAAAGGTCCGGGAGAAAGAGTCGGAACCCCATGAAGTCCCCGCCCACCCGGGCGATGGCCGCCATATGCACGACCAGGGCCAAAAAACCCGCTCCGCGCCGCCACCTTTCGAGTCCGGTTCGGCGTGAAAGGTCAAACAGGGCGAGCCCCGCAACCAGAACAAATCCGGCGGCGGAGAGCGGCGCATACCGGGCGAAGTCCGCAAGATAAGCCGCCCCCTGACTCCAGTAGCTTCCGCCATTCTTGGCGTAGTAGGTGTTGGGCAGGATCTCCCTGTAGTACCAGAGGCGAAAAAGGTGCCACAGAATCGGAGCCGCTGCGAGGTTCGCCAGAAAACGCAGAAACGAAGCACGGCCCTTTTGCCATCCCTTCTCGCGGACCTCAAAAAGGGCCAGCAGAAAAGGCCCAAGGGCCAGAACCGCTACATCGGGGTGGCAGAGGTAGGCGAGACCGAGGGAGAGTCCGGCGCGCACCGGCTGGCCGAGAACGCTCGGCGTTCGGTAGGCGATATAGATGAGCAGCATGGTCATCGGTGTTTCGAGTCCGGAGGTCGCGAAGTCGATGAAGCCGGAACAACTCACCACCAAGGCCATGGCGAGAGGCCCAAGGTCACGCTCGCTCGCGACAATAAAAGCGAGCAGGGCCGCGGCGCACAGCAGATCCATGGTCACCGCGGTTCCGGAAATGGGCGCCCCCAACAAGGAGAAGACGCCCAGGAGGACTGCCCACAGCGGATGCGTGAAGCCCTCCACCCGTTCCACTGTGTTGTAGGTGAGCCCGTTCCCGGCGAGAAACTGGACGATGTGGCGGAACGTGATGTACGCGTCGTCGGCCACCCAGACTCTGGAGAAGGCGAGGCCCAGGGCGCACAGGCCGAGCAGGATTGAAAAAGCGCCTCCCATCGACATGAGGGAGCCCGCGGCCCGGGTTTTCGTGGGCGCCGTCAATACCGTGGCACGGCGTCCGCCTCCGCCTGGATGGCTTCCACGGCGTCTCGCACCCGATCCATGTGGGTTCTGAAGCTCAGCACGCACAATCGGATGACGTAGCGACCGTCAAGTCTGGTGCTTGACAGAAACACCCGGCCGCGCGCGTTCACGCGCCGCTGGAGATCCTCGTTGAGCCTGTCCGCGTCCGGTCCTTCGCCCTTTAATCGAAACGCGACGACGGAAAGCTGCGGTTCGTCGAGGATTTCGAATCGGGAATCCTCCTTGAGCCGATCGTAGGCCCAGCGCGTCAGCATCAGCTTTTCTTCGATCGCATCTCTGAAGGCGCTCACGCCGTGAAGAACCAGGGGCAGCCAGATGCGCAGGCCGCGAAAATCCCGCGAGAGTTCAGGGGACAGATCGGAGAAGTTTGCCGACTCCTGAGCGCGCACGTCGTGGAGGTACTCCGCGTCCATCGAGTGGGCCCGCCTCAAGCTCTCCGGATCCTTGACCAGAAGGCAGCCGGTTCCGTAGGGGAGGAACATGCCCTTGTGGGGGTCGAGGGTGATCGAGTCGCATTCCTCGATCTCGGGCATCAGGCTCGGACCGGTGCTGGCCAGCCGGAAAAAGCCGCCATAGGCCGCGTCCGCGTGAACCCACATCGAAAAACTCCGCCCGATGGACAGGAGTCGAGGGATGTCGTCGATCGCCCCGGTGTTCGTGGTTCCGACATTGGCGATGATCATGAAGGGCTTGAGGCCCTTCACACGGTCCTCCTCAACCGCGCGGGCTAGGGCCCCAACGTCGATCCTCCGCCTCTCGTCGATCCCCACCCTTCGCACCTGCCAGTCTTGGAAACCCGCGATCCGCGCGGCTTTGGGCACGCAGTAGTGCGTTTCGTCCGAGACGTAGAGCGTCCCCTTGGAGAAGTCGTCTCGGAGTTTGGCCTCGCGTGCGGCCACCACCGCCGAAAGGGTGGACAGCGACCCGCCCGAGGTGAGGATACCCCCCGCCGTTTTGGGATAGCCCATGATCGAGGCGAGCCAGGCGATCGCGGTCTCCTCGATCTGGGCCAGGGCGGGTGCTGGGGGTCTCACGCCCACATAGCGATTGGTCGAGGTCGCGATGAAATCGGCGATGGCCGCGCTCATGATTCCGCCGCCGGGGATGAAAGCCAGGTAGCCCGGTCCTGCGGTGTTGAAGGTCTTCCGGATCGCCGGACGCAGGCGGGCGAGAACCGTTTCCAGGGACTGGGGATCGCCGGGGAGCGGCTCCACGAACGTCCGGGCCAGTTCCTCGGCGCCAAGCACGTCGGCCGAGGGCTGATGCTCAAGGGAGTCGATCTCCTCGCGCACAAAGCGGGTGGTCAGATCGAGCGCTTTTTGTAGCGACTCGGAGGAGAGCTCGAGTGCGTGCATTGGCCTCTACTTTACGAGGGGACCGGAAAATCCGTGTCGCCGTTGGCGGAGAACAAGGGTAGGTCGCTAAACTGAACGGATGCCCAAAACCTGCGTGACCCTGAGGAACAGCCGGTGATCAAGGCGTTTTCCGAAGTCTTCACTCCCGAGGTGCGCGACGAGGCCCAGCGTCTTTTCGCTTCGGGCCGAGTCGAAGTTCTGGCCATCGAAGACACGTTCCTGACCACCTCCGTCAAGGACACCACCACCGAACGGGTGGTCATCAAGAAACGGGCGGATCGTTTCCAGATCTCGTGCACCTGTCCCGACGGCAAGTCGGGCGCCTGCTCCCACGTGCTGGCCTCGATGCTGGCCGCCCGAGGCCACGGTTTCGGCAGGCTGGAGAAGGCCGGCCCCCGGCCGGTCGAAGAAACCCCGGCCGGGGTTACCGGGGAGCGACCTCATCGGACGCATGTCGTCATTGAAGGCCTCCATTCCTCGAAGAATCAGACGGGCTCGGACGTGTTCGACGAGATCGATGAGGACGACACACCCGGCCGTCTGCCTTCCGTGGACTGGCGTTTCCGCCTGGCCACCCTCAAATCGCAGGTTCTCCCCGTGGTGGTGTCCCGGGAGTCCGAAGCGGCCGCCGAGGAAGCGCCGGCCACGGAGATCCTCTACGCCATCGACGCCGCGGCCTCCGCGTCGAGCGACGGGGCCTTGGTTCTGATCGTCGCCCATCGAGAGTTGAAGCGGGATCGCGAGTGGGGCCGCATCAAGTTCGCCCGCCCTTGGCGCGGTCTGGCCTCAGACCTGCATAACCCGGCGGACCGCCGGATTCTCGTCATGCTCTCGGGCGCTGACCGAGACGCCGACCTTGCCTCCACTTTCCGCCTTCATGACGTTCACCGGGTGGCTGCCCGGTATCGGGTCGCTCCCGAAATTCAGTGGCTGACCCTTTCCCTAATGGCCGAGACCGGCCGGCTGATCCTTCGCCACCCGCCGGAGAAGGACGTGGCCTCCTCGTTTCTTGGCATGGACGACGGATCGCCTTTTTCACTGCGCCTCCAGGTGGGCGCGACGGTCGCATCGTTTGCCCTGTCCGGCGAACTTGTCCGAGGCGACGAGCGGGTGAAGATGGGCGAGATCGATCTCGTGACCCGGGGCGGCATCGTCATCTTCCGGAACACCATCGCGCGGCTTGAGCCTTCGGAGCACTTCGCCTGGGTGGATGACCTGGTGAGGCGCGGAGCCATCGAAGCCCCGCGGCGTCACCAGGATCGCCTGTTGCGCGAGATTGCCGAACTTCCGAGCGGGATGGAGATCGACCTTCCCGAAGACCTGGGCATCGATCGCGTGGCGGGCACGCCCGCTCCGCTCGTGCGCCTCAAGCGTCTTCCCAAGCAGGGCGAGGAGGGGGATATTCCCCTCGAACTTCTCTTCGAATATGGCGGCGAATTGATCGAGGTCCGCTCCCAGCGCAAAGGTGTTCTCGATCACACCGGAAAGCGCATCATCACGCGGAACGAAGCCATCGAACGGGAACTCAGTGCGAAGCTTCTCGACTTCGGCGTCTCGGTTTCCCGCGACGGCAAGGGCTTTTTTGTGGAGAGCGCCGAGGTGGCGGCCCTCCTTCCCAAACTGGGCGATTGTGGGTTCCGGGTCCTCCTACGGGAGCGTGAGCTGAAGCGCGATCTGGGCCTCCGGTTTCGCGTTTCTTCCGGCGTCGACTGGTTCGACCTCAAGGGCGGACTCGATTTCGGTCACGAAGTTGTGCCCTGGCCGGCGCTGCTGAAGGCCTTGAGACGCGGGGAGACCGTCCTGACCCTGGCCGACGGTTCGCAGGGTCTCATTCCGGAGCGGCTGGTCACGCGCTATGGGCGACTCGTCCGCCTTGGCGAGCAGGAAGAAGACGGGATTCGCTTTGCCAAGAGCCAGGTAGCCTTGCTCGAGGCCATCCTCGCGGGCGAGACGGACATCGAGCTCGATACCGCCTTCAAGACGGCGCGCGAGGCCCTCAAGAGTTTTGAACGCATCGAACCGCGGGTCGAACCCGACACGTTCAAGGGGACGCTTCGGCCCTACCAGCGCGAGGGCCTCGGGTGGATGCACTTCCTTCAGGACTTCGGCTTCGGCGGCTGTCTGGCCGATGACATGGGCCTGGGCAAGACCATTCAGGTTCTCGCCTTGCTTGAAGACCGCAGGCTGAGGCGGCGGGCCGGCGAGGGAATCGCTCCTTCGCTCGTGGTCGTGCCACGTTCGCTGGTTTTCAACTGGAAGCAGGAAGCGGCCCGCTTCACCCCGGAGCTGAAGGTCAAGGACCACACCAGCGCCCTTCGGACGCACGGTTCATTCGACGAATGGGATGTCGTTCTCTCGACCTACGGCACGCTCCGTTCCGATGTCATGCGCTGGCAGGACACGACGTTCGACTACGCGATCCTCGATGAAGCCCAGTCGATCAAGAACGCCACCACGGAAACGGCCCGCGCGGCGCGACTGATCCGTTCAAAACATCGCCTGGCCCTTTCCGGCACGCCGGTCGAGAACCGGATGTCGGAGCTCATCTCCATCTTTTCGTTCCTCAATCCAAGCCTCGCCGCGGGCTCCGTGGCTCTCGCCGAACTCGCGAGCGACAAGGCCACCGGTCCGGAGCGCGAAGTCCTGGCCCGGGGTCTGCGGCCCTATGTGTTGCGAAGGCGCAAGGAAGACGTTCTCCCCGATCTGCCGCCCAAGTTCGAAGAGACGCTGTACTGCGAACTCGGCGTCGAGCAGCGCAAACTCTACGAGGAGATGAAGGAGCACTACCGGTTCCGGATCACCGCTCTGCTCGAGACCCAGGGGCTCTCGAAGAGCCGTATCCAGGTTCTGGAGGCCCTGCTGCGATTGCGTCAGGTCGCGTGCAGCCCCGGACTCATCGACGAGGGGCGAAAGGACTTCAAGGACGCCAAAGGCGAGGCTCTCCTGCCCCGCCTCCAGGAGGTCGCGGCCGAGGGTCACAAGGCCCTCGTCTTCTCTCAGTTCACTTCCTACCTGTCGCTGCTGCGGCCGCGGGTCGAGGCCCTGGGGCTCAATCACGCCTATCTCGACGGCGGCACCCGCGATCGGAAGGCCGTGGTCGAGCAGTTCGAGTCCGACCCCAAAACACCCCTCTTCCTCATCAGCCTGAAGGCCGGCGGCCTCGGCCTCAACCTGACCGCCGCGGACTACGTCTTCATCCTGGACCCGTGGTGGAATCCGGCGGTGGAGATGCAGGCGATCGCCCGCGCCCACCGTATCGGCCAGACCAAGCCCGTCTTCGCGTATCGGCTGGTGGCGAAGGACACGGTCGAGGAGAAAGTTCTCGAATTGCAGGAGAAGAAGCGTGAGCTGGTCGAGACGCTTCTCGGCGAGGACAAGGGTTCGATCGCGTCGCTGAAACGCGAGGACATCGAGCTTCTACTCTCGTAATTGGGGCGGACGCACTCTGTCAGAATCGACCGCGCTCCATCGGAGGGAGGTCCTTTTTTGCAGGCGTTTATCAATTCGCAGGTTCGCCAACTGACCCGCACGCCGAACGTGCGGATGCCGAGGCCGTCCCAGTGTTCGATCGTGACGAAAATCGCCCCCGTCTCCCTCGCCTCTCACGCCGGTGTTGCCTTGAAGGACTTTCTGATTTCGCTCGACGGCATGCCGGCGGGCGACATCTCCCCCGACACATACACGAATCGAGGCCGGGCTCATGAGTGGTGCTTCTACTCCCGGGCCCGCCACGAGCTCATCACACTCGAGGCCACGGGCATCGAGCCTGGCGTGAAGCTTCAACCCACACCGGACGGAGTCAAGGAGCGCTACAACCCGAAGACGAGCTCGGCCGCCGACTTGGAGGTCTTGTGGGAGGCCCGGGATTTCAAGGGCCTCGAAGATCTCTGCCGCATTACGCTCGCGGTGCGCGACCGAGATCACCCCGCCCTCGCCTTCCTGGGCGCTTCTCTGTACGAAGGCGGCCGCAAGGCCGAGGGGGTGAACCTGGTTGGCGAATACGCGAGGAACTTCGCCTCGCATTGGACCATGAATTTCACGGGAATCGCCTACTCCTACCTCGCCCTCGACCTTCTCTCTCGCGGAGGTCAGGAGGCCGGCACCTCCATGTTGCATGCCGCGTTCGAGTACCACGCGTGCCCGCGGCTCGCCGACCTGGTTGAGAAGCACACCGGCGAACGTCCATCGCTCGAAAGGCCGCTCTGGCTGGATCGGGCGTTTCCTGACTACACTCTTCCGCGGCTCGAAGCGCCCGGACCGCCGATCTCGCTCTCCGAGACCCTCGGCAGTCTCGGAGAACGTCAGATGTTGGGGGTGTGCCTGCTCGCGAGTTACCGCGGCAACGGGCCCTACAACGATTTCATGATGCGGTACCACAACTTCGCGAACTGGTTCGCTCCGTACCTCAAGGGCCTACACGTCATCACCATGGAAAAGGAGCGTCCGAAGGAACGTTCCGACTACTTCAAGGCCGAGGATGACGTGAAGGCGTCCAGGCTCCCGCTGGAGATGCTGCTCGAGGACGGCGATCTGAGCGCTCAAATCGGCCAGAGGGGCAGTCCCTTCATCGTCCTATTGGACCATACGGGGCGCGTACGGTACGAGGGAGAACTCGACTCCGTGGCGATGTGGGACGCCGTCGCCTCTCTTCATGCTTCAAACTAAGGCGTCTTTCTGACCTGGAGACTCCATGAACCGACTTTGCAGAATCACCCTCACGCTTGCCCTCGGAGCGCTCATCGCCCCGAGGGTCGTTCAGGCGCAGCCAACCCCTGCGGGCGACCTCGCCGCGCAGGCCAAAAAGATCCACGCCGAGGCGATCGTGCTTGATACGCACATCGACACCACCCAGCGCCTGATGAGGCCCGGCTGGAACTTCTTCGAACGCCACGAGCCTTCGGTGCGCGGTCAGCGCGGCCCGGGCGGGGCAGGGAATCACGTGGACTATCCGCGTTTGCGCGAGGGGGGACTCGATGGCCTGTTCTTTTCGATCTACATGGCGGGGACAGTCACGGGCCCGCCGGCGGTCGAGCGGGCTTTGGAGCAGATCGATGCGGTGCGGCGGCTGACCGAGGCCCGGCCGGACGCGATGGTGCTCGCCACCACCGCGGCTGAGGTGCGGACCGCGCACAAAGCGGGCAAACTCGCCGCCCTCATGGGAATGGAAGGCGGCCACATGATCGACGAGAGCCTCGCCGTCCTCCGTGACTATGCGCGACTTGGAGTCCGGTATCTCACGCTCACCCACTCGGTCAACACGACCTGGGGGGACTCATCGGGCGACCAGGCGGTCCACAACGGTCTGACCGCCTTCGGCAAGGATGTGGTCCGCGAACTGAACCGCCTCGGTGTCATGGTGGATGTCTCGCACGTGGCCGACAAGACGTTCGAGGATGCGCTCGCCACGAGCCGCGCCCCCCTTCTTGCCTCCCATTCGTCCTGCCGCGCGCTCACCGGTCATGTGCGCAACATGACCGACGCCATGATCAGGGCTTTGGCCGCAAAGGGCGGGGTGATTCAGATCAACTACCTCAACAGCTACATCGACGAGAGGCTACGTCTCGCCGAAGAAGCGCGGCGGCCGCAGGTCGACGCCATTCGAAAGGATGTCGAGCTCAAATACCCCGGGCCCGAGAATGCTGAGAAACGGATGTTGGAGGCGATTGCCGCGGTGGGCGCGCTGCAGCCGCCCCTTCCGGTCGCGCGATGGGAGCGCATCGTCGATCACATCGACCATGCGGTGAAGATCGCGGGCGCCGATCATGTCGGCCTCGGCTCCGACTTCGACGGCGCATCCATGCCCGAGGGAATGGAGGATGTCACCCGGCTGCCGAAGATCACCCAGGAGCTGTTGCGCCGTGGTTACACCGAAGAGCAGATCAAGGGAATCCTGGGAGAGAATCTGCTCCGCCTCATGGCGCGGGTGGAAGGCGTCGCCCAGCAGATCCAGAGCGAGACCGCTACGCCCCGCTGACTATTTTCTTCTAGCGGTTGGCCGCCGTCGGAGGCGTCTTCGCCGGCGCTCGACCCGCGACCAACTGCTCGAGCTCGTACAGACGACCGTTGGCGATCACACGCTTCACTTTGTAGGCCGCGCTGATGTCCTCGAGCGGGTTGCCCTCGACCATAACAAGGTCCGCGAGCTTGCCCGCCTCGACACTGCCCGCCTCGAGGCCGAGCGCTTCGGCGGGCGTGACCGTGGCCGCGCGCAACGCCTGATACGGGCTCATACCCGCGGCGACATAGGCCGCCAACTCCCCGTGGAGGTTCACGGCATTCGGCGAATCGGTGCCCGCGACAATCCGCGCTCCCGCCTTCAAGAGATCCATCACCATCCGGCTCGGTCCCGCGGGGTCGCCGGTGTCGACGCCCGGCGGCGCCGTGGCTCGTCCGCTTGCAACTGCCGCTACCTGATCCCGCATCCACTGCGGATAGAGCGCGAACCGAGGATCCCTTTCCAGTCCTGGATCTGCGGCGAAGACGCGGCGGATTCCCGCATTCGCGATCATGGGGCAGAAGATGGTCTGCGCCTTGCCGAAGAGTTGAATGACGTCTGCGTAACTGCGTTGAAACGTGCTCATCTTCGGTGAATAGCCACGGCGGCTGGTCGCCGCGGTGTGCTCGGTGTTGTCAACGCCCACGAAGGTCGATGGATACACTTCGTGGGTGGCCACCGGAATGCCGCTCGCGTGAGCGAATTCGACCATGCGCTTTTGCTGGAGGTCGGTCATGCGGACGTAGCTCTTCACGAGGTCGTGCTGTAGCACTTTGGCCCGCTGCAACTCCATCTCCAGCTGGCCGGGGCTCGAGATGGCGATGCCCATCTTGTAGTAGACGCGCTGCCATTCCATCAGGTAGCCCGTCGAGTAGACACGCGGACCGGGGCGCACCCCGGCATCCATGACCTCGCGGTCCTCAACCGCTTCATACGGCGTGCCACCGGGGCTGCGCACGGTGGTGATGCCGAACGACAGCCACGCGCGCCCCTGCGCCTCGCCCATGTCCTTCTGAAGATGCGAGTGGAACTCGATCAGTCCGGGCATGAGGGTCAGGTTCGAACCGTCGACAAAATTCGGTCCGGAGTGGCTGGCGGCCTTGTGGGGACTGACGCTCACAATTCGATTGCCTTCGATCACCACATCGACATCCGTGCGGGCGTTCTCGCTCTTGCCATCCACCAGACGTCCGGCATGGACCAGGGTGCGGCCCTTCGGCACGTCGAGCGTGTACTTCAGGTCGAGGGGAACGTCCTTGATCTCGCCGGTCTCGAGGTCGATCAGTTTGAGCTTGTCCATCGACTGGTAGAGAACGCGCTTCGAATCCCCCGCCCAGCTCGGCGAATGCGCCATTTCCGTGGTGATGCGTCGCGGCGGGCCAAGAGGCTCTCCCGCGGGTGACACAGGCACGATCGAAAGAACGCCCTCGTAGATCATCGCCATCTTTGTGCCATCGGGAGACCAGGCGGGGCCGCAACCCCCGCGCGAGTCGATCGAGAGGTTGGGCTGAGGCGCAAACCACCGATCGCCGCCACCCTCCGACGACATGGTCAGAATCTGGTTCGTTCCCTCGCGGAACCGCGTGGAGTACGGCGCCACCATGGTGATCGCAACCCGCTTGCCGTCGGGCGACCACGCCGGCGTTCCCGGCCCGAAGAGAGAGTCGTGAATTTTCGTGACCTTGCCCGTCGCGACGTTCACCACCGAGACGGTGGCGCGGCGCCACATCCCGTCGACCTCCAGAAATGCGATCCGCGATCCGTCGGGCGACCACGAAGCGCCCATGGGCTGGGTGGTGAGTTTTGTGAGCTGGCGATCCTGGCCCGTCTTCAGATCGCGGATCCACAGCTGCAAAAGATCCCCGCCTTTGTCGGACGAGTACGCGAGCTTCGTCCCGTCGGGCGACCAGGCGGGCTCAGTGTCAAGGAAGCGATCCCTGGTGAGGTTCTCGGGCTTGCCGCCGATCGACATCAGATAGATGTCGCCAATGGCCGCGAAAGCAAGCCGGGTTCCATCAGGCGAGATTTCGGGTCGAACGATGCCGAGGACTGGGCGGGGTGTTACCGATGTGAAGTCGCGTTTGCGGTGGACGTAGCTGGGTCGCGTTACCTGCAGCGCCGCGGAGAACTCCACCGTTTGGGGCGGGCGGTCCTCCGAGGCGATCGAGCGTCTCCGGATTTTGCCGTCGGAGACGTAGTAGAACTCCGTGGGCGACACCCAGGATGCGCGGAAGGCGAATGCGTTCTCCGTTCCGGTGAGTGACCTGCCTGCGAGCTCGAGCCGGCTCTGACCCTGGGCGAAGGCGTGATACGCGATCTCGCCGCCCGGGCCCCACGATGACGCGTCGGCTCGGATCTTCGGATCCGTGATTCGGCGTTCAGCGTTGTCGAGCATCGATACCGCCCAAACCGACTGGGCGTTGTCGCGGGTGGAGATGAAGGAGATCTCCTTGTCGTCGGGCGAGAAACTCGGCATGGTGTCCTGGCCCGGGTCTTTGGTCATGCGCTGAAGCGCGCCGCTGCGAAGATCGAGGACCCAGATGTTGTAATCGCTGCCCAGAGGGTCGCCGCGATCCGACGAGAAGGCGACCCTCGTTCCATCATGAGACCAGGCAGGCTCGCGATCGTCGAAGTTTCCCCAGGTCAGCTTGCGCTGATTGGAGCCATCGGGCGCAATCGCCCACAGGTCGTAACCGCCATCGCGATAGCCGAAGAACGCGATCCACTTTCCATCTGGCGACCAGGCAGGCTGCCTGGCGTCGTTGAACAGGTCAGTGATGCGCTTTGCCGCGCCACCTGTCGCAGGCAGAGTCCAGATGCTGCCCTGCAGGTCAATGGCGAGCGACTGGCCGTCGGGCGACGCCGCGACCGACATCGACGTGCCCTCGTGGACCGTGAGGTCGATCGTCGCTGCGGATTCGCGGGCCGGGGGAACCGCTCCCTGAGCCTTCGCGTCGGCGGGAGCCAACAAACGGCCTGCGCTCATGACCAACAGCAATGTTATGGCCAGACTTAATCGGCGGGTGGGCTCCATAAAGCCTCCTTAGAGGTGCGACGCTGCTCCGGGGCCCGGTCCGAGGTGAACGCGCTGCTGCACCTCGACGAAGCGATCCGAGGCCTCTTGTTCCGGAAAGAGCGTCGACACCAGCGCGCCGACGACGAACGAGAGCGGGATGGTGATGAGCCCAGGGTTACGGAGCGGGAATGGGGCCACCGTGTGCTTCAGCATGTCGATCTGGATCGTGGGAGAGAAGTAGATCAGCAACAGGGCCGAGGCGGTGCCGACGAGGATGCTGGCTTGGGCGCCGCGCGTGGTGAAGCCGCGCCAGAAGACTGAGAGCACCAGAGCCGGAAAATTGGCGCTGGCGGCGATGGCGAAGGCGAGCCCCACCATGTAGGCCACGTTCTGGCCCTTGAAGGCGATGCCGAGCACGATCGATAGGACGCCGAGCACGACGGTCGATGCGCGCGCGACGCGAAGCTGTTCGATGTCCGTGGCCTTGCCGCCCCGCATGACGTTGACCCACAAATCGTGCGAGAGTGCCGCGGCGCCGGAGAGGGTGAGACCGGCGACGACAGCGAGGATGGTGGCAAAGGCCACCGCCGAGATGAAGCCAAGAAAGGCCGTGCCGCCCACAACCTCGGCCAACAGGGGAGCGGCCATGTTGCCGCCCGAATCGACTTTGCGGATGGCGTCCTGGCCGACCAGCACCATGGCGCCAAAACCCAGCACGAACGTGAGCAGATAGAAGCAGCCGATGAATCCTGTCGCGTATGCGACCGAGGCCCGGGCGGTCCGCGCATCGGGCACGGTGTAGAAGCGCATCAGGATATGCGGCAGGCCCGCGGTGCCGAGCATCAGCGCGAGGCCCAGGGAGAGCGCATCCCAGGGATCGGAGACGAGCTTGCCCGGGGCGAGCACGGCCGCGCCATACTGGTCGGCCGCCGCCGCGAAAAGCGCCAACGGGTTAAAGGCGAAACGCTGCAACACCAGCAGAGCGAGGGCGAAGGCGCCCGCCATGAGCAGCACGGCTTTTACGATCTGGACCCAGGTCGTCGCCAGCATTCCGCCGAAGAGCACATAGACGAGCATGACGCCGCCCACGATCACAACCGCCGTCTCGTAAGAGAGGCCAAAGAGCAACCGGACCAGGTTGCCCGCCCCGACCATCTGGGCAATCAGGTAGAAGCAAACGACGGCGAGCGAGCCGATGGCGGCGGCGATGCGGACAGGAGTCTGTCGCAACCGGAAGGCGACAACGTCCGAGAAGGTATAGCGCCCGAGGTTCCGGAGGGGCTCGGCGATCAGAAACATCACGATCGGCCAGCCCACCAGAAATCCGATCGAATAGAGCAGGCCGTCGAAACCCGAGCTCGCCACCAGCCCCGTGATGCCCAGGAAACTTGCCGCACTCATGTAGTCGCCCGCGAGAGCCAGGCCGTTCTGGAGCCCGGTCACACTGCGGCCGGCCGCATAGAAGTGGTCGGCACTTTGAGTGCGTCGAGCGGCCCAGTATGTGATCGCCAGCGTGATGGCGACGAACACAAAGAAGAACGCGATGGCGATCGGGTTCGGCTGACCGAGACTCGTGCTCACGAACGCGGCTCGCGTAGCGAATCGACGGTCGTGTCGTAGTGACTGTTTGCCCAGCGTACGTAGACCCAGATGAGCACCCACGCCGAGACGATCACGAGTGCGCCGAGGAGGATGCCGAGGCTCAGCCCGGGTCGGAGAACCGTGCCGAGGAGGGGCTTCGCGAAGGCGACGAGCAGGATGAAGCCGAAGTAGATGGTCATCATCGCGGCGGTCAGCAGGATGGCGAGGCGCCACTGAGCGGCGGCGAGCTCCTCCAACCGGCGTTGTCTGTCTGTCATGAACCTACGACGCTCTCAAGAGCATAGAAAAGCACCCGAACCCCTCTTCAGAATCCGCGACGTGACGGCCTGGGCACCCTCCTCTAGAAATCGAAGAGTCTGGTGTACTTGACGATGAACGAACGGCCGAGCGCTTCGGCCGGGGTGGAGCTCAGGCGATCGCGACGATCGTTGAAGACAATGAACAGACCCGTGCCGCTGCGGTTCAGCAGGGCCAGGCGCACGTTTGACGTGAACTGACCGGTCTGGCTGTTGTACTGCATCAGGGCCGACAGATTGGCCAGGGTCGTGAAGGCGTAGCTGGCCTTGATGGGCACCAGGTGGTTGATGAACGAACCGCCCGGCAGGTCGATGTCCTGGCGGGTCCACCCGAGGCTGGCCGTCGCCTTCGGCGTAATGCGGTATTCGCTGGTGAACTCCGTCGCCTTGAAATCACCGTTGTAATAGCGACCGGAGAAAAACCGGAACGTGCCCGTGACGCGTGCGCTCGGATTGTGCAGGTACTCAAACACGCTCTGCCACCAGTCGTACTTGCCGACGGGAATCACCACCCGCTTGCCGTCGCGGTTGTAGACCGTGAATGCCGCCGTTGGATTGTCCTTGTTGTAGTTGGCGAACCAGCCGAATCGGCCCCCCTGCTTGGGCTGAATCTCGAAGGGATGGAGATGCCACGCCTCGGATTGGAGCTTCGCGTTAAATCCTCGAAACGAGTTGTAGGTGACGTGCGGCGCGAATCGGCGTATCCACTTGCTCTTTTTGGGCTGGGGCTGGTAGAACGCCCGGAACTCAGGGCGCCGATAGCCGCGGCGAGGCAGGAAGCCCACCT
>JANLWV010000048.1:0-3562 GCA_031364765.1 Vicinamibacteria bacterium | reverse complement strand
GGACATTCTTCAGGAAGTCTTCTGCGAACTGGTGGAAGCGAACCGCCTACTGATGCCGATCGAACACGCGGCCGGCTGGCTGTTTCAGGTCGCGCGCAATCGCATCATCGATCTTTTTCGCAAGAAGAAGCCTTCGAGTTTCAGCGATATGGCCGCCCTGAACGAAGACGGAGAACGACTGCGGTTGGAAGACCTGTTGCCGTCGCCCGATGCCGGACCTGAGGCGTTGTACGCGCACAACGTGCTTCTGGATGAACTCGAGTTGGCGATCGGCGAATTGCCCGAGGAGCAGCGCGCGGTGTTTGTCGCGCACGAAATTGAAGGACGCAGTTTCAAGGAGATGGCCAGGGACACCGGCGTGAGCGTCAACACGCTGCTCTCGCGCAAGCGTTATGCGGTGTTGCGGCTGCGCGAGCGACTGCGCGGCATTTACGACGAATTTACGAAAGGATGAGGAGCTGAACATGAGAAGGAAATGGGTTTTCATCGCGCCGCTGGCGATTCTGGGGATTCTGCTGGTTGTCGTCATCGGCGGCGAAGTGGTGAAGCAGTTGTGGAATTGGCTGCTGCCGCCGCTCTTCGGCTTTCCGCAGGTCAGTTTCTGGCAGGCGTTTGGACTTCTGGCGCTGTGCCGGATCCTCTTCGGTGGATCTGGACTTCACGGCTTCCATCGCTCCAACCGGACCCCTGAGGAGCGGGAACGATTCCGGCAAGCCATACGCAAGCGTTGGGGTTTCAACCCCGCAAGCGGCGAAGGCAAGGGAACAGCCGCGCCTCAGGATTGACGTAAACCCGAGGCACACAGCCTTCGTCGGCTAACGAGTCACAGGCGGCCGACCAAGGACGAACACCCGCACCAGCAACAGCCCCGCGACGAAGCCGCCCACGTGCGCCATGAACGCCACGCCCCCCGTTTGCTCGGTGTTGGCAATAGCGCCAAATCCGCTGACCAGCTGGATCAGGATCCACATGCCCAGCATCACGAACGCGGGCACCGAGGTCACGCCCCCCCGGACCAGCACGCGTACCCGGTTTCGCGGGAACATCAACATGTAGCCGCCCAGAATCCCGCTGATGGCCCCCGACGCACCCACCGTCGGGACGGTGGAACCGGCGTTGAAAGCGATGTGGGCGAAGGTCGCGGCGATGCCGCAGACCAGGTAGAAGATCAGGAACCGCAGGCGCCCCATGACCTTCTCGAGGTTGTCCCCGAAAATCCAGAGATAGAGCATGTTCCCGCCCAGGTGCGCCCACCCGCCGTGGAGGAACATCGATGTGAGCAACGTGCTCCAGAATGGCAGCGGGATCCCGGGCACGAGGTCGGTCTGCGTCGAGTACTCCTTGGGCACGACGCCCCAGGCCTGGACGAAGGATTGCAGCGCCCGCTCCGACGGCTGGCCCAGTTCGACCAAAAACGCGAGGACGTTGGCGGCCACCAGCGCCAAGGTGACGAAACGGGCGGGTTCTCCCTCGACTTGATCGTCGCCGATCGGCAGCATGATGAAGACCTCCTTGGAAAAACCGTCGTCGGGTGGCGTTTGATCCGCTAAACCACCCAGGGCAGCTCGACGCGGGCGGTAACAATCGCGTGGTCGGCCAGCAGCTTGCCTCGCTCCTCTGATGGATACGCCGCCATGATCACTTTTGGCGAGGTGTTGTCGCGAATGACGGGCAGGCCTCGCACCAAAACATAGTCGATGTAGTTGTGGCCGACGACGATCTTGCCATCGATAACGCGTTGAACCGTGCCCCCGGCCAGGTCATTGCTGTCCGAAAGGCTGAACCCTTCCCGCTTCACGCTCTCAAACATAGGCTCATCGGGCACACCATTCAGGTCTCCACCCATGATCACCGGCCCGCCACGCGAGTAGGTCTTGAGGTCCCCGAGAAGCGTCTCCATCTGCGACTTCCGCGTCGCACTGTCCCGAGGCGAACTCTCGAGGTGAGTCGAGACGACGGTCACGTCGCGACCGGCCTTGATGGTGGCAAAAAGCGCCATTCTCCCGCCCAGCCGCTTCTGTACCTGCTCCGATTCAGAGGCGCCATACTCTTTCCCCGCGTACCATTTCTCGATCCCCGGAAAGCGCAACATACGAACATTGTGCAAGGGATACTTCGAAAGAATTGCGTTGCCGTGAAAGCCAATTTCGTTTTCGCCCGGGTAGTCGATTCGCTCCTGCGCTTCGCCTCCGGTGAACTCAAGGAACTCGACACCGTAGGCGTAGTTCATTCGGAGCGCCTTCGCCATTTCTCGGGTCGTGTGCTGGTTCGAAGACCTGGCCATTCCGAAGTCCATTTCGCCGAGCAGGACGAGGTCAGGGTCGCGCAGTGACGGCGTCTCCTGAATCAACCGGGCGCCGTCGCGCCAATACCGCCCGCGTTCCGTGTTCCAGGCGATAACTCTCAAAGCCTTTCGGGGTCGGGCGTTCGAGGCGCGGTTCGACAACTCGATCTCGGAGATCTCAGGAATCATCCGGTTGAGCGCCGCCGCTCCTTTCTTCGCGACGTTCTCGTCAAGAGCGCGTCTTCGCTCTTTGCTGATGACTCGCAGATTCGTGACGACCCGTGAACTACGCTCGGCCGCCCCCGTCGTCCGGGCAAACGCGGTGCTCCAGAGGGGAAGAGCCATGCCCGCCAGAAATGTTCGTCGCTGCATTTCGGTTTGCGCCTCCAACGTGGTCCGCCATGCTTCCTTGTCGCACGCAGTGTAAGGCTACGCAAGGCTTATCTGGACATCGGTCTGGGCGACTCGGTAAGCTCCCGATCGATGGGCGGACCCAACCTGGAGCTCTCATCTCGTCACGATGAGACGCCGGCCTCGCTTCGTGCCTGGATCACGCTCGCCATCCTGGTCGTCGTCTATGTCTTCAACTTCATCGACCGGCAGATCCTCGCCATCCTCGCCGAGCGAATCAAGGGCGATCTCGGGGTCAGCGACGCGCAACTTGGCTTCCTCTACGGCACGGCGTTCGCGGTCTTCTACGCGGTTTTCGGCATTCCGCTCGGCCTGCTCGCGGATTTAGGCAATCGGCGCTCGGTGATCGCGGCGGGTCTTGGGTTCTGGAGCCTGATGACGACGCTCTCCGGTTTCGCCAGCAGCTTCCCGCAACTGGCGCTGGCCCGGATCGGGGTGGGCGTCGGCGAAGCGGCGTCGGCGCCGGCTGCGTATTCGATGCTTTCGGACCTCTTTCCGAAACGGCAGCGCGCGACCGTACTGGCGTTGTACTCGGCCGGCATCTATATCGGCTCGGGCCTCGGTCTGTTCATTGGCGCCCAGATCGTCGAGCGCTGGGATCGTGCCTTCGGCGCGGGGGCTTCGCCCTTTGGCCTTGCCGGCTGGCAGGTCGCGTTTCTCGTCGTGGGCCCGCCGGGATTGCTCCTGGCCCCGCTCCTGCTCCTGATTCGCGAGCCCGTTCGCGGGAGTCGCGAAGGCCTCGCCTCAAAGGCCGCACATTCCCATCCGGTCCGGGCGGCTCTTTTTGAACTCGCCTCGCTGATTCCTCCCTCGTCTTTTCTCCTCATGGCGCGCCGCCGCGGGCCGTGGCGAGCGAATCTTCTTTTC
>JANLWV010000021.1:0-1664 GCA_031364765.1 Vicinamibacteria bacterium | reverse complement strand
CAGCAGGTGACCGGTGTCGCGGCGGACCGCGAGCTCTCAGTGGTGTGGGCGGTAGCCAAGGGCTCTTTCCTCAACAAGGCGATCCTGGTGCCGGCGGCCCTGCTCATCAGTGCCCTCGCTCCGTGGGCGGTGACCCCGCTTCTCATGGTCGGCGGAGCGTTCCTCTGCTTCGAGGGCTTCGAGAAACTCTCGCACAAATTCCTCCACAGCAAACACGAGGACGAAGCCAGCCACGCCGAGTTGGCGGAGGCTCTCGTCGACACGAACGTGGATCTCGTGGCCTTCGAGAAGGAGAAGATCAAGGGCGCGGTGCGCACCGATTTCGTCCTTTCGGCGGAGATCATCGCCATCACTCTCGCGACGGTCGCCACCGAACCGTTCATGACTCGGGTCGCCGTGCTCTCCCTGATCGCCATCCTGATGACGGTCGGGGTCTACGGCTTCGTGGGCGCCATCGTGAAACTCGACGACCTCGGAATCCATCTCGGCCGCAAGGAGGGCGCCGGCTTTTCCGCGCGCCTGATGCGAGGCGCCGGGGCGGCGATCCTCAAGGCCGCGCCCTTCCTCATGCGGTTCCTCTCCGTGGCGGGCACGGCGGCGATGTTCCTCGTGGGCGGCGGCATCCTGGTGCACGGCATCGCGCCGCTCCATCATTGGGTCGAAGAGCTGGGCCACGGAACGGGCATGGTGGCCGCGCTGGCGCCTATGCTCGTGAACGGCCTGGTCGGCGTGGTGGCCGGGGCCATCGTGCTCGGCCTGGTGACCATCGCGACTCGGCTGCGGAGCGGTCCAAAGACGTCTGCATAGCCGGCGAAACATAGAATCGCCTTCATGGACACGAAGGCGCTCCTCACTCGGCTCGGCATCGAACCCACGAACTCGGGCGGAAAGGGAATCACGTGGATCAAGGCGCCCTCGGGTGAGGAAATCGTGTCGACGAACCCTTCAACCGGCGATGTTCTGGCGCGGGTGAAGACGGTCGGCGACGCGGACTACGACCGCATCGTCGACGAGGCGGCGGAGACATTCAAGCGCTGGAGAGCGATTCCGGCGCCGAGGCGGGGGGAGATTGTCAGGCAGATCGGCGATGCGCTCCGGGCGCACAAGGAGGACCTCGGCGCCCTGGTCACTCTCGAAACCGGCAAGATCCTCGCCGAAGGCAAGGGCGAAGTGCAGGAGATGATCGACATCGCCGACTTCGCGACCGGGCTCTCGCGCCAGCTCTACGGTTTGTCGATGCACTCGGAACGGCCGGGCCATCGCATGTACGAACAATGGCATCCCCTCGGGCCGATCGGGGTCATCAGCGCCTTCAACTTCCCCGTCGCCGTCTGGTCGTGGAATGCGCTCGTCGCCGCCGCCTGTGGCGACACCGTGGTTTGGAAGCCTTCCGAACTGGCGCCCCTCGCCGCGATCGCAACCCAAAAGATCGCCGACGCCGTTCTCGACCGTCACGGCTTCGCCGGGGTTTTCACTCTGGTGATCGGCGGCCCAAAGGTTGGAGCGCGCCTGGCCGCGGACACGCGTCTTCCCCTGGTGAGCTTCACCGGATCCACCGTGGTGGGACGCAAAGTCGGCGAAGGCGTCGTGCACAGGCTTGGACGGAGCCTTCTCGAACTCGGCGGCAACAACGGCATCATCGTGATGAAGGACGCCGACCTCGG
>JANLWV010000016.1:0-2301 GCA_031364765.1 Vicinamibacteria bacterium | reverse complement strand
GGGCGAGCGGGTCGCACGCGATCGGGGCGTTGATCGCGAGTCGCCGCTGTCCGTTACAGACATTCGCGATCATCGAGCCGAGCAAGGAGCCACACGATTCCGAAGTTCCGTCGGCGCAGTGGCGACGCGCGAGGCGTCCCCGACGCGGCGAGCCCGCTCGCCCGCTGGACCCGCGGGCCGCAACGAAGATGCCTATCGATGACGGCAGATTTCTCCAGTCCGCGACAGAGCGAAGGATCCTTCGCAATGACCGTTGGAGGTTTCTCCCAAATGTCATCAAAGCCAGTCCGTCCGCGGCTCGAAATGACGGAGGTTTCTGGGAGTGACCTCGAATCCTCCTTCACCAGAGCGCGTCCCTCGCGAGAAGGGTCTGGTTATCGCGATCGACGGCCCCTCCGGGGCGGGAAAGTCGACGGTCGGCCGGGCTCTCGCCGAGGTGCTCTCGTACACGTACCTCGATACCGGGGCCATGTACCGGGCGCTCGCCGTTCGCGCGCTCCAACAGAACATTCCCCTCCACGATGAGCCAGCACTCGCCCGCGCGGCGTCTATCGCTCGAATCTCCTTCGATGAAACCGGGAAGCGCGTGCTTCTCGACGGCCGCGATGTGACGGATGAGATCCGGACCCGCGAGGCCACCAGGGCCGCCTCGGAGGTCGCGAAGACGGGCGCGGTTCGTCGGGAACTGGTGCGCCGCCAGCAGGAACTTGGCCGCGCGGGTGGCGTCGTTCTCGACGGCCGCGATATCGGCAGCGTCGTTTTCCCGAACGCCGAGCTGAAGTTCTACCTCGACGCGGCCCCCGAGACGCGGGCGCGGCGGCGATTCGACGAGGGCCAGGGCCAGCAGGCTTCCCTCCAAGCGATTCTCGAAGACCTTCGCGCCCGTGACCACCAGGACATGACCCGGCAGGACTCGCCTCTGGTTCGGACCCCGGATGCCATCTACGTCGACACCACGGAGATGACCCCGGACGAAGTCATCGCTCACCTCCTGGCCCTGGTGCGGGACAGGTTAATCTCCCGAAGTTGACTTCCCCCGCCAAACCCCGAATCGGCTTCGCCGGCCTCGGCCTCATGGGCGAGCGCATGGCCCCTCATTTCCTTGAGAAGGGCTACGCGCTCGCCGTCTGGAACCGTACGCCGGGCAAGGCCGAATCGCTGCAAAAGCGCGGCGCCGCGCTGGCCGCGACGCCGAAGGACCTGGCGTCTTCGAGCGATGTCGTCTTCTCCTCCCTCAGCGATCCCAAGGCGGTGGAACGACTGGTCTTTGCGGGGGACGGTTTGATTCACGGGGTTCGCCCCGGCTTCCGCTACGTGGAGACCTCGACCATCTCGCCGGACCTCGCGCGGAGGGTCGATGCCGCGCTTTCGGCCAAAGGGGCGGCCATGCTCGAAGCCCCGGTGACGGGTTCCAAAAACGGCGCCCAAAACGCTTCTCTTCTTCTCATGACCGGCGGTTCCAGGGATCTTTACGAGGAACTGCTGCCGCTGTTGCAGGTGATCGGCTCGAAGGCGATCTACTGCGGTCCCATGGGCTCCGCATCGTTTGTGAAGCTCCTGGGTAACACCTACATCTCGTTCATGCTCGAAGCCCTCGCGGAGACCTCGGTTCTCGCGAGGAAGGCCGATATCCCGCTTGAGATCGTTCTCGAAGTGGTGATGGCCTCGGGCTTCGCCTCGCCGTATTACACCTTCAAAGGCGGCGCGCTCCTGAAGCGCGACTTCGACCAGCACTTTTCGATCGATCTTCTCGTCAAGGATCAGAATCTGATGCTCCAGGAGGCGACCTCCCTGGGCGCCCCCATGCCCGGGCTCGTCGCGATTCGCGACGTCTGCCAGCAGGCAAGAGATCAGGGTCTGGGCCAGGACGACATCATCGGGGTCGCAAAAGTTCTGGAGCGCGCCGCGGGAATTTTGTAATCCCCGTGGGCCCGAGCCGCCGCCCCCGAAGCATCCCCAGGCGGAGTCCTCTGCCTCGGAGAGCGCCGCGCTCCGCCGCGCGCACCGCTCGATCCTCGGGCGTGGTTGCCATCATCGTGGCCGCGGGTCGAGGAGAACGGCTCGGCGGAGCGGCGCCGAAGGCGTTTGTGGATCTTCTCGGGCGGACGCTCCTGCGGAGAAGTGCGGAGGCCCTGGCCGCATGCGAGGAGGTCGCGGCCCTCGTGGTGGTCGCGCCGCCCGGTTTCGAGAAGATCGCGCGCGCTGAGACCTGGCTCACCGGCAAGCTGCGCGCGGTGGTCGAGGGAGGCGTCACGCGGCAGGACTCGGTTCGCGCCGGTCTCAGCCGCACCACGCCGCGCG
>JANLWV010000001.1:0-6653 GCA_031364765.1 Vicinamibacteria bacterium | reverse complement strand
TCAACCGTGAAGTTGTTCGTCTGCTCCCGGTTGCCGTTGACGAACGGCCGGTTCATGTTGATCGAGCCGATGTTGTTGAAGCCGCGCGGGCTGGGAGTGAGAGCCCCGGGAAGGAGGAGTGCCAGTTGTCCGGTGTTTCGGCCGTTGAGCGGCAGGGACAAGACGGTCGTCCCCGAGATGACCTCGCCCACCGTGGTCGACTCGGTCTGGAGCACCGCGACTTCAGCCGTGACCTCGATCGTATCCTCGATGGCGCCCACCGCCATTTTGAAATCGACACGGGCGGTCTGCCGCGCTTCGATGTCGAGCGCCTTGGTGGCCGCGATCTTGAAGCCCGCAAGCTCCGATTTCACGACATAGACCCCGACGGGGATGTTGGTGATCGTGTAGTTGCCGACGCCATTGGACGTGGCCGTATACGCGACATTGGTCGCTTGGCTGGTGGCCGAGATGGTGGCGCCCGGGACGGCCGCCCCGCTCTCGTCCTTGACCAGTCCCGTGATCGACGCGCCGCCGCTTTGGGCGTAGGAGGGAGTGGTCAAAGCCGCCAGCGCGAAGACGCCCGCAAGCAAACCGAAGACACGAGACTGCCGTGGTGAGTGATGCATGGGAAACTTCTCCTCCAGAAGAGATACAGCAGATCCGCGGTCTGGGCCGTGCCCAGCCAGTTGGAGAGAAATTAGCACAGAGCCGGGCTATCCTTCGAACTTAAACCCTAACTTCGGGAGGTGTGATCATGGCCTTGCAGACAATCACCAGCATCGGCGTCTTGTCACTCGCGAAGATGCTCGGTGTCCTTTACGCTTTTCTCGGTCTTTTCTTCGGGGGGATCCTGAGTCTGTTCTCGGTGATGGGCGCGGCTTTCGGCAGCGCTTCAGGAGGAGACTCCAGCGGTGTCGCAGCCATGTTGTTCGGCGTCGGCGCGGTCATCATCCTTCCCATCGTCTACGGATGCATCGGGTTTGTAGGCGGGCTGATCACGGCCCCGCTCTACAACCTGGTGGCCAGGATCATGGGCGGCCTGGAAATTGAGCTTTCCTGAGCCCCTGGCGCGCTCGACCTCACTATTTAAGGAGAGTCCACCGCGCTCCAGCGCAGCGAGAGGCACGAGAAGCCGGCATCGAGCAGGGCGATTTCGCCGTTTTGAAGAAGTACCACCTCGTACCCCGCGGACATGAGGCGATCGGCCGTGCGCGGAAAGGCGGCGCCGACCAAGACCCGGTCGTTGACTCGCAGCGCGTTGGCCGCCGCTTCCTCGCCGTCGGTGGTCAGGAGAACGCGGTAGCCCTCGAACACGCCGGACGCGGCCAGCCTCTCCGTGGAAAGGACTGTCTCTTCGTCGAGGAGGGAGCAGTCGGTCTTGAAGTGCAGCACTCCTCGGGGCGTGGTCACGATCGCGCTCTTCCGGCCGAGTTGTTCTAGAAGGGCCTTGAGCGCGAGAGCCCCTGCATTATTCGTGCGCGCGGACAGGCCGATGAGAACTTGGCGCGGCGTCACCAGGACGTCGCCTCCCTCGGCGAAGCCCGCGGTGAGTTCGAGTACGCGCTCGAAGCGCCGACGCAGCGCTGGTCTGATGGCTGCGGCCTCTCCCAATCGTGTGGAGGCGCCCGGCCGAAGGACGATGGCCCCCTCGGTGAAGACGAGCGCTGCGTCTTCAACAAAGAGGGAGTCGGGGAAAGCTTCGAGCGCGGGCAGGGTTTCGACCCGCACGCCGGCGGCCGTGAGCGCCGCCACGTAGGCGTCGAGCTCGCGTTGCACGCCCTCATGTGAGGGCGCCCCGCGATCTACCGCGCGCAGTCCGTTCGCCACCGACGCGCCGGGCGACCGCACGAGCGCACAATCGAAATGGAAGACGGGCCTCATCGACGGTTACAGAACCTCGCTAGAGCACGTCTGCCTGGGACCTCAGCGCGTTGCCGGTCTTCAGATAATGGGTGACGCGGTTTGGCCGCCGGATCTGCATGGCCTTATCTACCATGGTCCGCGCCGCGCCCGCGTAAAGTACGCCGGTGAGCTCGTCCCAGGGTTCAAAGCCTGGTCCCTACGAAATCGCCTTGGTCACCGGGAGGGGGCGGGATGGTGAGGTATTTCGAGCTTCCAGAAAGGTAGAGACGCATGGGCCGCTTTGTCATCGTCGCGTACACACCCAAGCCTGGCAAGGAAAAGAACCTCCTCGCCGCGGTGAAGAAACATCTTGAGGTTCTGAGCGCCGAGCGCTTGGTGACAGATAGGCCGGGGTACGTCATGCGGGCCGCGGACGGAACTATCGTTGAAGTGTTCGAGTGGCGTTCCGCGGAGGCCATCAAGGAGGCCCACTCCAATCCCGCCGTCGCCGCCCTATGGGCCGAGTTCGGCGCCGCGTGCGACGTAACACCTCTGACCAAACTTCCGGAGGCCCATCAGATGTTCGCCGAGCTCGGGAGACTTCAATGGTGACGATTGGAAATACGCCGCTCTTTCGTCTGGAGCGCCTTCGCGAGCCACGAAGCGCCGACATCTTCGTGAAATGGGAAGGCGCCAATCCCACCGGCAGCATGAAGGACCGGATGGCGCTCTCGATGATCCAGGGCGCCGAAGCGCGCGGGCAACTGAGGCCCGGAGCGCGGGTGGTGGACTACACCGGCGGCAGCACCGGGAGTTCCCTCGCCATGGTGTGCGCCGCGAAGGGCTACCAGGCTCATTTCGTCTCGTCCGACGCGTTCTCCGAAGAGAAGCTTCAGACCATGCGCGCCTTTGGCGCCACGCTCGAGGTCATCCCGAGCGGCCCCGAACGGAAAGTCACACCCGAATTGTTTCAGACTTGCTTCGCCCGGGTCAGGGAACTCGTCGCTGAACCCAACACGTTCTGGACCGATCAGTTCAACAACCCGGACAACCGAGCGGGCTACGCGGGCATGGCCCGGGAAGTTCTGGATGCCCTTGACGGAAAGTTCGACGAGTTCATCATGGGCGTGGGCACGGGAGGCTGTTTCTCGGGGAACGCCGTGGTCTACAAAGAGAAGATCCCGGGAGTTCGCTGCATCGCCATCGAGCCCGAGAAGTCACGAGCCCTGTCGGGCCAGGGGCCGTACCTGGGTCACCGCCTTGAAGGCATGGGCGCGGGCTTCGTGCCGTCGATCTGCCGGCTCGATCTCGCGGACGAGATTGTGGCGGTGAGCGACGACGACGCGTACGCCACGGCGCGAAGACTGGCCCGTGAAGAAGGCATCTTCGGAGGCGTCAGCTCGGGCAGCAACGTCTGGGCCGCGTTGCAGCGAGCCCGGGTGTTGGGTCCGGGCCGTCGAATCGTGACCGTGATCTGCGACTCGGGTTTGAAGTACCTTCAAGGCGGCCTTTTCCGCTCGGTGTAGATTGCCAACTCCGCGAGGAGCGGCCAAAGACCCATGACGAATTCCGCGATCGTCCGTCCTGACCCCACCGAGTACCTGCCCTACTACAGCCGGTACGTCGCCCTCGTGCCCGAAGGCGACATCGTGGCCACCCTGGCCGCGCAGAATGAGTCGACGATGGCCTTGCTGCGCAGTCTTCCCGAGTCGAAGGCCGCCTTCCGATACGCGCCTCTAAAGTGGAGCATCAAGGAGCTCGTTGGTCATCTGAGCGACGCGGAGAGGATCTTTGCCGATCGAGCGCTGCGTTTTGCGCGGAATGACGAAACGCCGCTTCCAGGGTTTGAGGAGAACGACTACGTCCGCAACGGTTCCTTCGACGCCTACCCGCTTGCTGACCTCGCCGATGGCTTTGAGAGCGTCAGGCGATCGACCGTCTTCCTGTTCAAGCACCTGGGCGGCGAGGCGTCAGCGCGCCGCGGGAAGGCGAACAACGCCGAAATCAGTGTGCGGGCGCTCGCCTACGTGATCGCCGGACACGAGATCCATCACATGAACGTGTTGCGGACACGGTACCTACTGCTTACCTGACCGATCCGTACTCACATTTCGGGTAGAATTGACAACGGAACACTTAGATCATGCCTGATTTTTACTCGATTCTTGGAGTTGACCGGCGATTCTCGCCGGCGAAGCTCCGTCGGGCCTATCAGCGGCGCGCCCGTGAGTTCCATCCCGATCTTCATCCGGGCAGCGACGAGGCGTCGTCGATGTTTGCTCTGGTGGCTCAAGCCTTTGAAATCCTCTCGGATCCGGAGCGCCGCAACGCCTACGACCGCGGCGTCGTCGAGGGCAAGACGTTTCGCGAGAGGCCGCCCCTCGCCTTCGAAGGCTTCGACTTCGCGGCGGGAGGTGGCGGACGCCAGGGCTTTCGTGAACTCTTCGAATCGGCCATCGAGCCCGCTGGTAAGGCCGCGCAGCGGGGCGAGGATCTCGAAGTCACGCTCAGAATCTCCTTTGACGAGGCATTCAGGGGCGCCCATCGCCGGCTTTCCGTGACTCGACTCTCGCCCTGCGCGACCTGCGACGGCGCCGGCCACGTCCCGCGCGCCGCCGAGCCGTGCGCCACCTGCGGGGGCGAGGGTTCAACTCGCGTTCGTCGCGGGCATCTGGTATTTCGCGCTCGCTGTCGCGACTGCGATGGCGCGGGCCAACGCAGTCAGGGCCCTTGTCCAACCTGCGCTGGAGAGTCACGCGTCCACGAGACCGAATGGATGGACATCGACGTGCCGCCAGGCATCGAGCACGGGACGCGACTGCGGCTTCCCTCGGCGGGGAACGCGGGACGTCGAGGCGGCGTGGCCGGCGACTTCGTCGTGCATGTTGAAGTCGATCCGCACCCTCTTTATCGACGAGCCGGCCATGACCTCTATGTCGACGCCCACGTCTCCATCTTCGACGCCGCCGTCGGAGGGCACGTCTGCGTGAAGACGCCCGATGGCGATGTGCCCATCGAGATCCCCGCGGGCACGCATGGAGCCCAACGCTTCCGTCTTCGGAAGCGCGGCATGCCGCACTTTGGCGATCCGACGTCGCGTGGCGATCTGTGGGCCGAAGTCAAGCTCGTGGTTCCGGCCATCACCGATGCCGAGTCCAAGGCGCTGATCGCGCAGGTCGCGCAACGGCTTGCCGAAGCCGAAACCCGGAACCACAAGGATCAATAGGGAGGGACAAGGGATATGCCCAGAGGACGACGACCCACCCGACCGCTCGGCGCCCCACCCGGCCAGCGGTTCTACATGATCAGCACCCTGGCCCAGAGCTACGGCATTCACCAACAGACGCTCCGGATGTACGAAAGAGAGGGCCTGCTCAAACCCTCCCGCAGCGAAGGCAACACGCGCCTCTACACCGACGAGGACATGAAGCGTCTGGAGATGATTCTTTCGCTTTCCCGCGATCTCGGCGTGAACCTGGCCGGGATCGACGTCATCCTGAAACTTCGCGCGCAGATCGAGCAGATGCAGAAAGAGATGAACGAATTCGTCTCCTGGGTGCGGGAGGAAATGAAGCAGGGCGCCCGTGAGGGGTTCGCCGAGCGGCTCGAACAGGCGCTCGTCCGTCTGCCTCCTCAGGCCATCGTTCGCGTCGAAACGCCTCCGTCCCGGACCCCGGCCGCGGCCCTGACCCCTCAGGGTTGATAATCTGACTCCAATGTCTGTGTGTGAAATCTGCGGCGGCGCGGGGTTTGAGATCGTGGTCAGGGATGAGCGCGACTTTGCCAAGAGTTGCGTGTGTCGCGGCGCAGGCTCGAAGGGCCCCGATCTTTTCGAGCGCCTCAGAGTCCCGGCGCGTTACCGCTCCTGCACCCTCGCGCACTTCAATGTGGAGGACCCTCATCTCCGGGCCGCGTGGGAGAAGGCCGTGAGTTTCGCCGCGGGCTATCCGCACACCGGCACCTCGGCCGGCCTCGGCCTGCTCTTCACCGGCCAGAATGGCGTGGGGAAGACGCATCTCGCGGTGGCGGTCTTGAGAGAACTCGCTGAAACCAAGAAGGTCCGGGGGCAGTTCTGGGACTTTCACGAACTCATGCGGGAAATCCGTTCCTCCTACAACCCGGAGGTCCGGATGACCGAGACCGAGGTTCTGGAACCGATCATCAAGACGGACCTCCTCCTGCTCGACGATCTGGGCGCCTGGAAGATGACCGACTGGATGAATGACACGCTCTTCTACATCCTCAATCAGAGGTACGTGCATCAGCGGCCGTCGATCATCACCACGAACTTTGAGGACAAGGACGCTTCCGAGATCCGGCGTCTCGATCAGGCGGGCGGCGACACGGAAGGTCGCGAGTTTCTGGTGGAGCGAATCGGCAACCGGCTTCGGTCGCGCCTGATGGAGATGTGCGTGGTGGTGCGCATGAAGGGCACCGACCATAGGGTGCATCGGCAGCACTACAACCAGAGCGGCGCGCTCAATGGGCCCGGCGCCCGCTAGCGCGTCCGCGCCCCCCAAAGTCATTGCGAGCTGGGGACGAACCACGTCCGTGACTGTTTGGGAGAAACCCACAAGAGTCATTGCGAAGGACCCGTCGTTTCGTCGTGGACTGAAGCAATCTCTCGTCAGCACCGGCATCATTGTTGTGGCCCGCGGCTCCAGAGGGCGAGTGGGCTCGCCGCGGCGGGGACGCCTCGTCCCCCAAGGGGAGGCTTCGCGCTGCGTCGCCACTCCGTTACCGGGACTTCGGAATCGTGTGGCTCCTTACTCGGCTCGATGGTCGCGAAAGATACAGACGGACTCCGGCGACTCGCGCCCAACGCCCCG
>JANLWV010000548.1:0-3556 GCA_031364765.1 Vicinamibacteria bacterium | reverse complement strand
GCCCTTGGGCAGCTTGCGGCCTCCGTCATCGCGCAGCAGCACCAGCAAAAACAGGGCCCACGCGGCATACCGCACCACATCCGCCAACTCGCTGGCCAGGTAAAGGTTGCTTTGGCGGGCCGCTTGCCCGGCCCAGATCATGCCGGCCCAAACAGCGGTGAACAAAATGGCCGTGAACAGCCAGACGCGGGATGGGTCTAACGGTCGGCGCAGGTAACGCAACTGCAGCAGGCGTACCGCAAACCCGACGTAGCCCAGTGCAGCCAGCCCATAACTCCAGGCCGTCAGCGTTGCCGCCGCACTGCTCATGGCTGAGCGCTAAACGCGACGGAACGCACAAACGGGCGCGTTATCGGGCGCGTTATTCTGGAAACTATTCGGCACATTATTGGGCACCTTTGCCCGTCAGCACGACGCCCACTGTTTCAAACATCACGACCAGGTCTAAAAACCAAGTGTGATTTTTCACGTAGTACAGGTCGTACTGCAGTTTTTCGGCAGAATCTTCCATGGTGGCGCCATAGTGATACCGAACTTGCGCCCAGCCGGTCAGCCCGGGTTTGACGCTCAGGCGCACCGCGTAATAGGGGATTTCCTGCGTGAGCTGGTCTACAAAATAGGGGCGCTCGGGCCGCGGGCCCACCAGGCTCATGTCCCCCTTCACGATGTTGAGCAGCTGAGGCCACTCGTCCAGGTTGTACCTCCGCAGGAAGGCGCCCACCGCGGTGCGCCGCGGATCCCCGTCGGTCGCCCACACCGGGCCGGTCTCCGCTTCCGCGTCTTCGACCATGGTTCGGAACTTGTAGACCGAGAATCGACGCCCGTCGACCGTCATCCGCTCCTGGGTGTAAAGGATGGGGCCCTTGCCGCCCTTGAGCGCGATCGCCACCACCACCGCGGGCAGGACGGGGACGATGAAGGTCAGAAGGAAGAGGAGCACCAGGGCGCCGGCGATGTCCATGAGCCGCTTCACCAGCGCGGCCGGGCCCTGCATCGGCGTCTCGTTCAGGGAGACGATGGGGATGCCGTCCAGGTCTTCGATTCCCGCGCGCAGGGTCAGGCATTGCAGGAGATCGGGCACGATTCGGATGTCGACAAACTGGTTGTTGAGGTTCTTGACCAGATCGACCATGGCCGCGTGCCGGTCGACGGTCAGGGCCACGTAGACCGCGTCGATCGACTTTGCCGCGATGACTTCGTTGGCATCCTTAAGCGTGCCGATGACCTTTGGCCCCTCGAATTCCGGTCCGGGCTGGTCCGACTCGGACAGAAAGCCCACGACGCTGAAGCCGAGGCGACGCTGGGCGGAAAGTTTCCGGGCCACGGTGCGGCCGAGCTCGGATGTGCCGACCACGAGAATGCGCACCGCGTTCTCGCCGCGGGCCCACGACCTTTCGAACCAGGCCAGCAACAGCCGCCGTCCCGCCATCATCAGAGGCGCGCCGAAGGCCACGAACAGGACGAAGACCCCCTGCGAATACTCGGCGCGCGGGGCCACCTCGGGCGCGAATCGGAAATAGATGCGGATATAGAGGGTGACCCCCAAAGCCAGGGAGGCGGTCACGATGAAAGCGGAGAGGGTCCGAAGGGAGTCGTCGATGGCGCTGATGGGGCGTCGCAGACGGTACAGCCCCTGGAGCGCGAAGACGATGGCCGCGGTCAGGAGAATGAGCGGGAGCAGCTCCGCATAGTCGCGAACCGCCGGCACCCCCTTGTAGGGAGGGAACGGAGCGGTGATGAGGGTCGAATGGAAACGGGCGTAGTAGGCGGCCATCCACGAGAGCGCGACCGCCGTCATATCGACGGCGAGGAAGCTCTCCGTGAGTCGCTGTTTTCGCTTTCGCAAACGCTCTTGTCCTCTTGCTCTTTTGACTTCTGGCCCGCTCGCCTAAGGGCCGCGTGGCCCTTCAACCAGGCGCCTGAATCGGTCCTCGAACTTCGACCTGGAGAATGTCTCGGCGCGCTCTCGAAGGCTGAGTCTACTGAAGCGGTTCGGAACTAGCTGATGGAGGGCTTTGGCCACGGCCTCGCCCGAGAACTCTGCGAACGTCTGCCCGAACTCGCCATGCTTGACGATCTCGGCTCCTCCGCCCCGGGCATTGACCACCGCAGGACGACCGCAGGCGAGAGCTTCGGCCACCACGATCCCAAAGTCCTCCACTCCGGGAAGGACGAGAGCCCGGCAGCCCCGATACAGACCGAGCAGTCGTTCGCGATTGGCGCTTCCGAGAAACTCGACGCTCGTCCCGGCGCGCCTGCGGAGACGCGCCTCCTCCGGACCGCTTCCCACGACCAGAAGCCTCCGCCCCGTGAGGTTCGCCGCGTCAATGGCGAGGTCGATTCGCTTGTAGGGGACGAGGGCGGAAACCACCAGGTCGTAGTCAGGCGAGGGCGGGTCGTCCGGTCCGGGAGTGAAGAAGTCCGTGTCGACCGGCGGTTCGATCACGGTGGCCTCACGACCGTAGAAGTGCCGGATCCGCGCGGCCACGATCTCTGAATTGGCGACGTATTGATGGACACGATGAGCGGTCGCCACGTCCCAGGCCCGAAGGCCTTCGGCCATCACCCGCAAAGCAGCACTTGGGAGCCGGCCCATCCGAGCGGGGCCGAAATAGTCGTCGAACCGGTCCCACACGTATCGCATCGGAGTGTGGCAGTAGGAGATGTGACGCGCGTTTGGCCCCGGGGTCACGCTCTTCGCGACGCAGTGCGAACTCGAAACCACCAGATCGAAGGAGCGGACGTCAAGACCGCGCACGGCCAGGGGGAAAAGCGGAAGGTAATGGCGGTAGAGACGGCGAGCGAACGGGAGCTTGCCGATGAACGACGTCCGAATGGTCCGCGACTCCAATTCCGCAGGCAGAGAACCCTTCACGTGAAGCAGGGTGAAGATCGGAGCGTCCGGGAAGAGACGGGCGAGGGAGAGGAGAACCTGTTCGCCGCCCCGAAATCCGGTCAGCCAGTCGTGGACGAGCGCTATGCGCGGAGGCGCCGTCATTGATCAGTCTGGAGACCCGAGCGCTTCCCGGTATCCGGCCAGGGTCTTTCGCGCCGAGTCGTCCCAATTGAACTTCTTGGCCTGGATCCGCCCCTTTTCCCGAAGCTCGTTCGCGAACGCCGGGTCGTCGAGGATCCGCGAGAGACCTTCGGCGATGGCTTCTCCGTCATGAGGGTCCACCAGCACGGCGGCGTCGCCCACCACCTCCGGCAGGGAGGAAACGTTCGAGGTGACGACGGGGGTGCCGCAGGCCATGGCCTCGAGCGGGGGCAGGCCGAATCCCTCATACTGAGAGGGAAACACGAACACTGTCGCGAGCCGATAGAGCGCGGCGAGCGTTCTCTCGGGAACGAAACCGAAGAAGCGGACGAAGGGTCGTAATCGGAACGACTCGACGCGTCTTCGAAGCTCCGGAGTCTTGCCGATTTCATCGCCGATGATCATGAGATGCACATCCTCATGACCGGGGGTTGCGCGCAGACGGGCAAAGGCTTCGATCAGGCGCGGCAGATTCTTATGCGGCTTGATGGTGCCGGCATAAAGGATGAAACGCTGGGC
>JANLWV010000516.1:0-6367 GCA_031364765.1 Vicinamibacteria bacterium | reverse complement strand
TGCTCGAACTCGATGCGCGCGAGGGCGTAGGTCAGCGGAAGTTGGACGAGGAACGCCGCAATGCCCAGGTACTCGAGGAAAACCAGGAAGGGAATGAACCAGTTGCCGGCCAGGTCCACCACCCATCTCGGGGTTTGGGCGATGGCCCTGGTGACCATTCCGCTTCCTAAACGGTTGCGGGAGCGTCTTGAGGATTGAGTGGACGATGCCGAGGAGGTGGGCGATGCCGACGCCACCGGCGTCAGGCTTTGTTCAATGGCTTTGGGTGGAGATTCCGGGGACGGTTGAGTCGCTTTTGGTGCAGGGCTCGCCGTCACCCTCGGAGCGTCGCGCGCGGCCACGGCGCGGTCGAAGGAGTGCTGCAAGCCTTCGGTGAAGCCGATCGAGAACAGGATGCCGATGGTGGCTCCGATCTGGCCGGCGCCCCATCGCAGGAGGCGGACGTAGTAGTAGTTCGGCCCGGCGCGAAAGGTTTTCGCCGAGCCGGGCGCGCCGACGGGCGGCTCGGGCTCCGGCCGCACTCGCGCCCATCGCAGGGCGAGGGCGCTGAACCGGCTATACACCGTCCCTCTCCCGGTCTTCGCCCTCAGGGGCAGGTGGTGAATCGGTTGGGACCGGCGTCTCTTTGGTCTGCGATGCGCGCCAACTTTCGATGGCCTCCCGTGTCGCCCGGATTTCCCTGGCCACATCGCGAAGCGCTTCGGTCAGTTCCATTCCTCCCGCTTCCGCTGCAGCGGCCGAGGACGCGTGTAGAGGGCGCCCATCAGGCGTATCCGAAACACCGCGCATTTTCGAATACAGGAAATCGCGGACCGCCTCGTACTGCTTGAGACCCTCGATCGTCATCTCCGCGCCAGAGCTTCCGCTGGCCGTCTGAACCAGTATTCGGGTGAGACCGAGCCAGCGCTCGACGAGGTTTGAACGCAGGTGGATGTCCTGGATGCGGGCGTAGTTCAGGATGATCTCGCGCCGGAACAGCCGTCCCCAGCGCATGGAGATTCCCTCGTCCGTGAAGGTGTAGCGGAGCGTGCTGAACCTGATCCAGCCCAGAAACAGGAAGATCGGGAAGAGAGGTCCCGTGGGAATGGAGGCAAGGATGTAGTACTTCCACAAGGCGCGATCCGGACGCTCGATCGCACGGATCGCGGCTTCGTCGCGCCCGCGAGCGTCAGCGGTAGTCAGGGATTCCTCGGCCGAGGGAGATGTCCCGTTGCGTTTGCCACGCGCCCTTCGAGTCTCGAATGCGGCCGAGGACTCGCTCTCGGCTGGTCACCCGCGGAGAACGGCCGTCGCGAAGAACAGCAGGAGGGTTGGAAGGATTCTCACTTGTAGGGTCGCGGCCGGTTTCAACCGCGTTTCGACATCACCGTGTAGTCGCGTTTGACCGAGCCGAGGTACACCTGCCTTGGTCGAGCGATCTTCTGTTCCTTCACGTCCTCGACCATCTCGTCCCACTGAGCCAGCCAGCCGACGGTGCGGGGAATGGCGAAGAGGACGGGGAACATATCGACGGGGAAGCCCATCGCCTGATAAATGATGCCGGAGTAGAAGTCCACGTTCGGGTAGAGCTTCCGCTTGATGAAGTACTCGTCCTCAAGGGCAATCCGCTCCAGCTCAATCGCGATCTCCAGCAGCGGGCTGTGGCCCGTGATCTCGAAGACCTGATCGGCCATCTTTTTGATGATCTTGGCGCGCGGGTCGAAGTTTTTATAGACGCGGTGGCCGAAGCCCATGAGCCGGACGTCCCCGCCGGAGCTCTTCACCTCCTTGATGAAATCCCCGACCTTGTCCTTGTGGCCGATCTCATTCAGCATGCGGAGGACCGCCTCGTTCGCTCCCCCGTGCAGAGGGCCGTAAAGCGCGCCGATGGCCGCTGCCATCGATGAGTAAGGATCGCTCTCCGAGGAGCCGACGCCGCGCATCGCGGTGGACGAGCAGTTCTGCTCGTGATCGGCATGGAGAATAAAGAGGACCTCAAGAGCTTTCTCGAGCACCGGATTCACCTTGAACGTACCTTCGGTGCGCTTGAACATCATGTTGAGGAAGTTGCCGCAGTAGCTGAGCTCGTTGTCGGGCAGAACGTAGTGGAGTCCGGTCCGGTGGCGGAAGGCGTAGGCGGCGATGGTGGGGATTTTCGCGATCAAGCGGTGGATCTGCTTCCGGCGTGTCTCCTTGTCGCGGACCTTCTTCGATTCGGGATAGAACGTGGACAACGCGGCCACCACCGACATCACCATGCCCATCGGATGCGCGTCGTAGCGGAAGGCGTCGATCAGCTCCTTGATGTTCTCGTGGACCATCGTGTGATGCGTGATCTCCGACGTGAAGGCTTCGTACTGAGGACGGGTGGGGAGTTCGCCGTTCAGAAGGAGATACGAAGTCTCAAGGTGATTCGATTGCTCGGCCAGCTGCTCGATCGGATAACCCCGGTAGTTGAGGATGCCGATGTCGCCGTCGATGAACGTGATGCGGGAAGTGCAGGACGCGGTGTTCGTGAACGCGGGGTCGTAGGACATGAGCCCGAAATCGTCCGCTCCGGTCTTGATCTGTCTGATGTCGATCGCGTTGATCGTCCCGTTCTTGATCGGGACTTCGTAAACCTTGCCGGTGCGGTTATCGGTGATCGACAGTGTGTCCTTGGTCATGCCTTTTGTCTTGCGGCTCCCTCAACCGCTTTGTCCGCCCGTGAGGCTAGCAAAGGTCCCCGAGGACCGAAAACCAGACGGTGGTCGGATCCGAGAGCCGCATCACCAGTCTCGATACTCCCGTGGTCCCTCTCTCGGGTCTGTTTCAGCCCTGCTGCTGGTGGTGGCCGCGGCCGCCTGTTTGATTCCAGCGCTTCGCGCGAGCCGCGTGGACCGAGGAGTTGCCCTCAGAGAGTAAAAAGCGTGATCGCTCCGCGGTCAGGGGAGCCTTCCCTATGACGGCGCGGTCATCCTCGCGGTGACCTCAACCAGCCGCTTCGCCACGGCGGCGACCGCCTTTAGATTCCGGGCGTCGGCGAACGAGCCGTCGTCTTTGAAAGCCTCGTGGGCCTTGGACAGGGTGACCTGCTCCGCAATGACGAGAACCGTCAGCTTGGTCAGGATGGGGCGGAGATGGGAGAGGCCCGAGATGGCGCCAAAGCCTCCCGGCGAAGCGCCCATGATGGCCGCGACCTTTCCGCGGTACGGCTCAAGACCACTTCGGTCCAGATAGTCGCGGCTGAGCCAGTCGATGGTGTTCTTGGTCAGGGCCGATACCGAGCCGTTGTTTTCGGGAGACGCGATCAGCAAGCCGTGGTGTGAGAGGAACAACTCACGGAGCTTCATCGCGAAGGGCGGCATCCCTTCCCGCGTCTCCAGGTCGCCGTCGTAGAGAGGAATCGGATAATCGCGAAGGTCAACGAACGTGGCGGCGCCCCCCGCCTCGTCCACGCATCGGGCCGCGATTCGGGCGAGTTTCTTGTTGAGCGAGCCCTCGCGGGCGCTGCCGGCAAACACAAGAATCTTCGGCTTTGTCGACATGCTGGTTCTCCATTTCCGAAACGCTGCTGTCCGCGTCTTCGTTCTAAAGATGGGCCACGAGGGCCTCGACATCGGCCGCGTCGTGATACGCGCCGAACCCAAACCGCAGGCGGTCGCCGCGGTGATCCACGATCACATTCCGGGCGGCGAGCCCTTCGGCGATCTCTCCAGCGTTCTCTTGCCTGAAGGTCAGAAAGTGACCGAGTCCCTGAAGGCCCTGGTCGGGCGCGATCAAATCCACCGGGGAAACGGCCGCTCCGGGCTTGCTCGCCAGTCGATTCAGAAAGTCACGCTGCAGGACTTTGACGTGGGCGTCGATGTGGCCGATCGTGATTCCTCGCGACCGAAACTCGCGGGCGACGGCGTTGAAGCGATAGAGGCCTACGGGGTCGAACGTGGCGCCCATGAACCTGAAGCCATCATTGGAGAAGCGGACTTTGCCGAAGTCGCCACCAGAAAGAGACCCGAAACCCGCGAACCAGCCGGTGTTGAGAGGCCGGCGGTCGAAACCCCGCGGCACGGCGAGAAAGCAGACGCCCTCGCCGCTTTGGGCATACTTGTATCCGCCCGCCATGAAGAATGCGCGATCGGCCACGTTCCTGAGGCCGGTGGGGATGGCGAAGAAGCCGTGATATCCGTCGATCACCACAAGTGCGGCCGGAGGCGCCGCCGCCACGATGGCCTCGAGATCGCGGACCACAAATCCGGAATTGAAGAACACCTGGCTCAGGAAGACGAGATCGTTGTCGGGAGCGCAGGCGGCTTCGATGAAGCGGGGACCGAAGGACGAAAAGGGTTCGGTCGGGACCCGCGCCACCGCGACGAGCGCATCCTCTTCGAGACGCGCCATCTGACGCGAGAAGCTCAGAAACTCGGAGTCCGTGGTCACAACCTTGAGCTTCCGTCCGGGCGGAAAGCACGAAAGCAGTCGGCCGACGAACTCATGAGTGTTCGGCGCAAATGCGATTTGATCCGGGTCTGGGAGATCAAGAATCCGCGCGATATGGCCCTGCGCCTCCTTCGCCACCGTGCCAAAAACCCGGTCCCACTTCAAGTCGGCCAGGGCGGCGGCGTCGTCCCAGGCCTCGAGCTGCGCGTCGCGTGTGACATCAGGCCAGGGGTGATGGGAATGCGCGGCGAAGTGCAATCGTCCGGGCGACGCGCTGAGGAACCGCGAATAGAGGCCCTTCAACTCCAGCCCCGGCCCCGGGTGACTGCGATGATTCGTGAAACCTTCATGCGGCCGCCCATTCTCCTCCTATTTCTCGTCGCCTTCTCAACCTCGAACTGTCGGCGGGGGGCCGAAATGGTGAGGAGGACTCGCCCCTCGCGTCGGAACTGAAGCTCCTCGAGACCCGGCCCCTAGGAGGGCGAGGATGCTGGCGTTCGGGGAGGCAAAGGCTTCGGGCGGACGGCCGCCGCATTGGGCTTGCCGCACAGGAACCCCTGTAGGTAGTCGCAGCCCAGGTCGACCAGGACCGCCTTCTCCTCTTCGGTTTCGACGCCCTCCGCCACCAGTGGGATCCCGAAATCGCGGCACATGGCGACCAGAGAGCGAACCAGGTGGCGACCTCCAGATTTACGGTCCGCCTAGGAGCCTTCGAAGAGCGCTCCCAGGGCCAGACCGGAAATGCCCGCCCCAAGCGCCACCATGAGAAGGATCCGGGCCTTTTGGCCCACCAGGTCGCCGCCCAAAACGCAGCCCAGTTTCTGAAGCTGCGCGCCGCCACCCGGGTATCCGTAGAGCGGGGCTACCGACCCCGACCCGCAACGCGAGGTGATAACCACCGGGATGGACGCACTGATGGCATCCTGAATCGCGGGCACGGCCCCGGGCGGAACATTGCCGGCGCCGGTTCCCTCGATCACCAGACCGCGGGCTCCCCGCGCAAGGGAGGCGCGGAGAAGACCGTCGTCCGAGCCTGTGGCCATGACGTGAAGGTCGACCCGCGGATCGATGGATCCGGTTTGGACAAGCCGCCGGCGCACCGCGCCGCGAACGAACCGCACACCGCTTCGATCCAGGATGGCCACCGGGCCGATTTCACTCTTGAAGGCGCCGAGATTCTGGGTATGGGTCTTCACCGCCTCGCCCGCCGCCAGAATCTCCTCGCCGACCGCGATGAGGACGCCGTGACCTCGCGCGTCCGGGTTGGCCGCGGTCCTGACCGCGAGCAGGAGGTTCGACGGGCCATCCGATCCCGGTTCTCCCAGGGTCCGCATGGCGCCGCAAAACACCACGGTCTTCGAAGTTTCCGTGGTGAGGTCGACCAGGAAGGCGGTCTCTTCCATGGTGTCGGTGCCGTGAGTCACGACCACGCCGTCGACTTTGGGATCGGCGAGGTGCGCCTCAATCCGTTTCTTGAGGCCCCACATCCAGCGGGGACCGACGTGAGGTCCTGGCAACCGCGCGTAGTCCTCGAGAGTCAGGCGGGCGGCCCGCCGAAGCCCGGGGACCTGGGAGACGATGTCGCGACCCGAGAGGGCAGGGATCGCGGCGGACGTTTCAGGATCGATCTTCATTGAGATCGTGCCCCCCGTGAACATCACATGGACGTGGGGTTTTGTGGCGACGGCCCCACGGCGCTTTCCGGACATAAGCGGCGCTAGCCGTTCCAGAGCGGCTTCATGTTGTCGACGTACTTGAATCCCGTTCCGGTATTGAAGATGACCACCGAGTCGTCGGGCGAGAGGTGACCGGACGCCTTCAGTTTCATCGCCGCGCTCACGCAGGCCCCGCCTTCGGGAGAAACAAACAGCCCCTCGGTCCGCGCTATGAGTTTTACCCCGTCAATGATCTCGGCCTCGCTCACCGCGATCGCCGCCCCGTGGCTCTCCCGCAGCGCGCGCAGGATGAGGAA
>JANLWV010000488.1:0-9282 GCA_031364765.1 Vicinamibacteria bacterium | reverse complement strand
GTGATCGCCGCCGATCCTGATCGCCCGTCCGTTCTCAATCTCCACCGTGGCCACACACGTGTCCGGGCAGTCGTGCGGGCAGACGATCTTGTGGGTGGTGGTCATCGACGGGTCAAGGCTAACCCGGGGACCCCCAAACCGTCCGGTCCAGGATTTCGTAAAGTCGCACCATGAACTCCAGACTTCCCGTTATTGCCGGGGCTCTCGTCTCGGCCACCGTCCTGGTTGCGCTACGCTCCAACCCCGTGGAGGTCACCCTGGCGGCTCAGAGCGCATTCGACCTGCAGGGGCATCGGGGGGCTCGCGGTCTGCGGCCCGAGAACACACTCGCGGCCTTCGCTCACGCCTTGTCGCTTGGGGTGTCGACGCTCGAACTCGATACCGCGGTGACCCGGGACGGCGTCGTGGTCGTGACTCATGACTCAGAACTGAATCCCGACATCACGCGGGACGCGTCCGGCCAATGGTTGAAGCAAACCGGCCCAACCATGCTCTCGATGACGTATGCGGAGATCCTCAAGTACGACGTCGGCCGAACCCGTCTGACCACCCCCTATGGCATGCGCTTCAAGGATCAGACGGCGGTCGAGGGCCAGCGGATACCGAAACTCAGCGAAGTCTTCGCACTCGCCAGGAAGAGCGGCAACACCTCCGTTCGCTTCAACATCGAGACGAAACTCGATCCGGGCAAGCCCAATGCGACGCCTGCAGCGGCGGCTTTCGCCGAAGGGGTGGTGCGCGAGATCCGTCTCGCCGGAATGGAAAAGCGCTCCACCATCCAGTCCTTCGACTGGAGCACGCTCAAAGTCGTCAAGCGGATCGCGCCCGAGATCGCGACGGTGTGTCTCACCACTCTGCAGCCCGGCGATAAGGAATGGAAACCGCCGTCGCCTTGGCTTGGCGGCCTCGATGCGGACGACTTTGGCGGCTCGGTTCCGAAGCTCGTGAAGGCCGCGGGCGCTCTTGTCTGGTCGCCGAACTACCTTGACCTCAAGGCCCCCATGGTTGGGGAAGCCCACGCCCTCGGTCTTCTGGTCATCCCCTGGACCGCGAATGAACCAGACGAGATGGCCCGCCTGATCGAAATGGGCATCGACGGCCTCATCAGCGACCGTCCGGATCTACTGCGCCGCGTCCTCGCCGAGAAGGGCCGGACCCTGCCGCCAAGGACTCCGGTCACGGAGTAGCACGGAAGAGGCCGAAGCCCAACACGTGCCCTGAGCGGAGTCGAAGGGTCGGCACGTTTGATTCTTTGACCCCGTGCCGTCACCTATCATCGGGCCGCGCATGAGCGACACGTCTCTCACGGTGATTGGCGCGGGGGCGGTGGGTCTTGCCATCGCCGCCCGGTTGGCCGAGCGCTTCCCCGACCTCATTCTTCTTGAGCGACGCGAACATCACGGGACGGAAACCTCGAGCCGCAACAGCGAGGTCATTCACGCCGGGATGTACTACCCGCCGGGTTCGCTCAAGGCCCGCCTGTGTGTCGAGGGGAATCGCCTGCTCTACGAGTACTGCGAACGCCACCAGGTCCCGCACCGACGCCTCACAAAAATCATCGTGGCCATGATCCCCGAAGAGGTGGCGCACCTCGAGCGCATTCTTCTCACCGGCCATCAAAACGGCGTGGAGCTCGAGATGATCACGGCCGAACGGTCGCACGAACTGGAACCGCACGTGCCTGCCGTGGCCGCACTTTTCTCCCCGAACACCGGCGTGATCAGCGTCCACGATCTCATGGACACGCTGCTCCACGAGGCGCGGTCGAAGGGTGCCACGTTTCAGTCGAGCGCCGAGGTCGTGGGCCTCGAGAGGGGCAACGGCGAGTACAGGATCGACATCAACACGCCTGGAGGAGTCGAAAGTTTCACCAGCGAACGCGTGATCAACGCGGCCGGGCTTGAATGCGACACCGTCGCCGGGCTTGTGGGCATCGATCTCGACGCCGCGGGCTATCGCCTTCATTACTGCAAGGGCAGCTATTTCTCGGTGACGGCGTCGAAGTCGTGGGTGGTCCGTCGTCTCGTCTACCCCGTGCCTACCCTGGTCAGCCTGGGGGTGCACGCCCTGGTGGACCTCGCCGGCCGGATTCGCTTTGGGCCCGACGCCGAGTTTTTGAAGGACCGCCGCCTCGACTATCGGGTCGACGTGGAAAAGCGCGCGGCCTTCGCGCGCGGCGTCCAGCGCCTGGTGCCGATCCTGTCCGAGGACGACCTGGCGCCGGACATCAGCGGCATTCGGCCGAAGGTCCAGGCCCCGGGGGAGCCGGCGAAGGACTTCATCATTCGGGACGAGGGCGCCCGCGGCCTTCCTGGCCTGGTGAATCTCATCGGCATCGAGTCGCCGGGCCTGACCTCGTGCCTCGCCATTGCCCGCCATGTCGAGGGTCTCCTGCAACCCCTCTAGTGTGCTGCCTCGTAAGTTCGCGAAACATGGGAGGGCCGATGCATCCCGGATCGCTGCGTTGCTCGTCGCCCGAATATTCCCGATATTCGCGGCTCCTCGGCGCCTTGCGCTCCGGGCGCCTCGACCCTCGCATGTTGCGCGAACTTACGAGGCAGCACACCAGGTCTGAGCCGCCGCTACTCGACGCGAATGAGGCCTGTTCAAAGGCGGGCATAAGATCGCGCCATGCGTAAGGGACCCATGATCATCGCCCTGCTGCTCCTGCCCCCGCTCGGCCGGGCTCAGGTCACGATCATGGGTCCCGGGGTCAATCCGCAGGGCCAGGCCGCGCGGCCGAGCGAAGCGAACTACGGCCCGCCCCGCATCGTCGAACTCGATAGCATCGTTCTCGGAGACGGCTACCAGCGAGCTCACGTCATCACGGAGGGCGAGGTCAGCCCGTTCCAGACGGGTCAGTACTGGACTTTGAGCCAAGGCACGTCAACCGTGCTGATCATCCCCGGCCGCGACTTCGATGCGAGCGAACTCGACAAAGTGGTTGGGGTAAAACGGATTGAGGTCCGCGGGATCGTGCGGCTCATTCGTCCGAAAGAGTATTTGGGCCCGACGGGGATGGATCTCGACCTCGTTGAGGATCCCCTCCTTCCTCCCATGCCCCCGCCCCGGTTCGAACAGGGCTGGCCGCGGATTTCCATCACCGCCTTCGCCATCAGGGACCGGACGAGCCCGGAGAGCAGTCGCCCTAAGGAAGCGGGGGGCGGAATGGGGCGTCAGATTCTCGACGAGCCGTCCGCCTATTCCGGCAAGACCGCGCGCATCTACGGTCAGTTCCGGGGCCGGAACCTTTTCGCCGACCTGCCCGCGAACAGCGCCCGAGGCAAGGACGACTGGGTGCTGAAGGACGGCGACACCGCGATGTGGGTCATGGGCAAGACGCCCAAGGGTCAAGGGTGGAAACTCGATCTCGACTACAAGGGCGACAGCAAAAACTGGCTGGAGGTTGAAGGCAAGCCCGAGGTGATGAACGGCATCGTCTATCTCAAGGCGTCTCGAGTGCTGATGTCCAAGGCGCCCGTCTCAGAGAAGCCAGAAATCCGGCCCTGATTCGGGCCCCGCTTTGTCCGCAATGGCGGTTGGGTTTCCCGATCCAGGCCACGTCATGGACTCGATCAGCTGAAACCGACCACCGCGTGCGGGACGTAGAGTTCCTCGAGAGTCGCGATTTCCTCGGGCGTGAGCTTGACCGAGAGTGCTCCGACCGCGTCGTCGAGATGATGCAGTTTCGTGGCGCCCACGATGGGCGACGCCACCGGCGCCTTCTGAAGGACCCAGGCGAGCGCCACCTGCGCCCGTGGAACTGAGCGCGCTGCAGCCACCGCACCCACCCGTTCGGCCACGCGACGGTCGGCGTCCTCCGTAAGGGCGTGCAAAGTCCGGCCGTAGGCGTCGTTCTGGACGCGTTCGGTCTCCGTGTTCCAGTCGCGGGCGAGTCGGCCCCGCGCCAGCGGACTCCAGGGAAGGACGCCAATGCCCTCCGCCTTGCAGAGCGGCAACATCTCGCGTTCCTCCTCGCGATAGAGAAGGTTCACGTAGTTCTGCATGCTGATGAAACGGGTCCAGCCGTGCTGGTCGGCGAGGTGAAGCGCCTTGGCGAACTGCCAGGCAAACATCGAGGAAGCGCCGAGATAACGCGTCTTGCCGGCCTTCACCAGGTCGTGAAGTGCTTCGAGCGTCTCCTCGATGGGCGTGCCGTAGTCCCAACGGTGGATCTGATAGAGATCCACGTAGTCGACGCCGAGGCGCTTCAGGCTGGCGTCCATCTCCGACACGATGGCCTTCCGCGAAAGCCCGGCGCCGTTCGGCCCGCGCCGCATGCGTTGATGCACCTTGGTGGCGATGACCACGTCGTCGCGCTTCGCGAACTTCCGCAGCAGGCGACCCACGATCTCTTCGCTGGTGCCGTCCGAATAGACGTTCGCGGTGTCGAAGAAGTTGATGCCAAGTTCCAGCGCCTGTTTGATGAAAGGCTCGGCGCGCTCCTCGTCCAGCGTCCACGGATGTGTCCCGCGCTCGGGAACGCCGTAACTCATGCAGCCGAGGCAGATCCGCGAGACCTCCAGACCGCTGCGACCCAGTTTCACGTAGTCCATGCCCCGACTCTCTCACGAACGGAGAGGCGCCCCTCGGGAAGCTCTAGCGAGGCTCTGCCTCGGACCGTCAGCGGTCGCTGAACGGAGGCGAGCCGCCCCTCGCGAGGATCCTGTCTCGCGCCTTGCCGGATCTCGCGTCGAGCACGTTGCCCAGGAAGTCCCCTTCGCAGGGCCGTTTTTGGATGGCTTCGCTTCGCGAACCCCACCAACGCAAAGTCGCTTCGCTCGTTTGTCGTCGGGCCAGCAAACCGTTGACGGCTTATTGCGCGCTCTACGCCCTGCTGCGGGGACTTCCTGAGCAACGTGCGCTCCGCGGATTCGACATGTCGCGGTCGGGGGCTCAGCGAAACCGGGGCCTCCTCACCAGCCGATGGCGAGGCCGTCCTTCCGGAGGTCCGAGCCGCCCATCATCAGGCCCGTCTTCGCGTCGATCATGACCGCCTGATAACCGCCCATGGCGCCCCGGCCATCCGTAATTCGGTGGCCGCGCATCTCAAGCGCCTTGCGCACCTCCGCGCTGATGCCGCTCTCCACCGCGAGATTCGCGCCCATGTGCCGCATCCGCGCGGCGTCGCCGGCGTCGCGGACGTTCATGCCGAAGTCCACCAGGTTCGCCACCACCTGCGCGTGGGCCTGGCCCTGATTGTCGCCGCCCATCACGCCGAAAGACACCCACGGCTTCCCGTCCTTGAGGATCATGGCCGGAACCAGCGTGTGCAGGGGACGCTTGCCGGGCGCTATCTGATTCGGATGTCCCGGAGTGAGATTGAAGCCGGAACCCCGATTGTGGAGTGTGATTCCAGTGTCGCCGGCCACGATGCCTGCTCCGAACGACGCGAAAAGCGACTGGATCAGCGACACCACGTTGCCCTGGCCATCGGCGACGGTCATGTAGATCGTGTCGCCGAGATCGCGGCCCGCGAAGTCGACGGGCGGTGTGGGGGCAAAAGCCCCTCCCACGACACCCGCCCGGTAGCTCGCCGCCGCCTTCTGCATGTCGATCTCCGGACGTCGCTTCGCCGCGTAGTCCTTCGACAACATCATTTGAAGAGCGCCCTTCGGCACGAAGTCGCGATCGGCGAGATACGCCGCGCGGTCCGCGAACGCGATCTTCTTCGACTCCACGACGAGGTGCAGATAGTCGGCGCTATTGTGACCCATCGCCTTCACATCGAACCCTTCCATCAGGTTCAGCATTTCGAGGGCCACGAAACCCTGGGTGGAAGGCGGCATCTCCAGCACGTCGTACCCGCGATAGTTGGTGGAGATGGGCTCGACCCAATCGGCCTTGTGCGCGGCGAGGTCTTCGAGATCGATCAAACCATCGCGCGTTTTCATGTCGGCGGCAATGGCCTGCGCGATGGCGCCCTTATAGAACGCGTCGCGACCTTCCTCCGCGATGAGCTCCAGACTTCGAGCGAGGTTCGGATTCTGAAAGACTTCGCCCGCGAGCGGCGCGCGACCGTTCGGCAGGAACGTTTTGGCCGCCGCAGGGTCCCGCGACAGTTTCTGCGCCGCATCCGCCCAGTCATCGGCCACGATTTCGTGCACGCCAAAGCCATCGCGCGCGCAGGCGATGGCGGGCTGCAACACTTTGCCGAGGGGCGCCGTGCCGAACCGCGATAGGAGTTGGCTCCACCCCTCGACCACGCCGGGCACGTCAACCGAGAGCGGCCCGCCGCCCGGCACCTGGGTCAGCCCGCGTCGCGCGAACTCCGCCGCCGCCGCCCGATGCGACGAGCGTCCGCTCGAGTCGAGGCCATAGACTTTCTTCGTCTTCGCGTCGTACACGATGGCGAAGAGGTCGCCGCCGATACCGTTCATGGTCGGCTCGACCACCGCCAGCACCGCCGCCGCCGTGATGGCTGCGTCAATCGCGTTGCCGCCATCCTGCATGGCCTTGAGCCCCGCCGCGGAAGCAAGAGCCTGACTGGTGGCGATCATGCCGTGCCGCCCTATGGGCGCAGAACGCGTGCCGCGAATGTTCCCAGCCGGCCGATCGCCGGGGACGACGGTTTGAGCAGAGGAAGAGGTCACGAAAACCAGGGCTCCGGTGAGAGCGAGAAGAAAAGGGCGCATGGGGGCCTCCAGAAGAAGGACGATGATGTCATGGGGTTGTCAGGTTCGCGGCGTGCCGCTCCGTAGACCATAGCCGGAATGAACGCGCCGACGGCGGCTCTGACTTGAGGCGTGACACCCCAATAAGCGTCACAAGGTTTGTTCTCGTCGTTCGGCTTGAGACCCATCCTTCTCCCGCGCGACCGAGAAGGACACTTCGCCCCGCTCGTCGCGAAAAGAGGGAGGGTATGAGTATGAGGACATTGACTACACTGGCGGTGGCGGCGCTATTCGGTGCGGTCGGGCGGATCGCCTCGGGTGAGGCGCCCGTTGCAGACGTGCAGGTCCGCGTTGACTCCGAACGCCGGGAGGTCGTGGTGACGGTGGGGCGTATCCACGTCCCGGAGGCGACGCCGTACAGCCATCACCCGTCCGAGAGTCGTTTGCGTTTCAAATGGCCGGTCCGCGGCTGGGTACGGGGGTACCGCATCGACCTTCTGGACGCGAACGGTCGCACTCTGCCGCGAGAGATGCTCCACCATGCCGGCGTCGCCAATCTCGATCGGCGGGAACTCGCGTATCCGATTGTGCAGCGTCTGTTCGCGGTGGGTCGCGAGACCAGACCCGTGATGCTGCCGGATTCCATGGGCGTGCCGATCGCGAAAGATCAGCAACTGCTTCTCTACTATGCCCTGGTCAACGCAACCAGCACCCCCGTCGATGGGGCGATGCTGCAAGTCAGCCTCAGCTTCACGCCGGAAGGCACGAAACCGCCGCGCGACGTACTCCCGCTCTTCCTGGACGCGAACCCGCGGCCGATCGGCGGCACGCGTGCCTTTGAGATTCCTCCCGGGGTCTCCGTCACGAGCGCTGAGTTCACCCTGCCGGTGGGCGGCCGTCTCCGAGCGCTTGGAGGGCACCTCCATGACTATGCAGTGGAGATCCGCTTGGAGGACGTGAGGACCGGAAAGGTACTCGCCCGGCTCTTGACCAGGCGCCACGCGGATGGTCGGCTGATATCAGTGACTTCAACACGGTTCCTCCTGAAGAGACAGGGGCTCCGCCTCGCCCAAAAGCGTCAGTATCGGGTGGTGAGCGTGTACGACAATCCCACGTCCGAGACGATTCCCCATGGAGCGATGGCTTTTCTGGCGGGGCCTTTCGTCCCGGATGACCTCGCGCTCTGGCCGGCCCTCGACCCGACGGATCCCGCCTACCAGCGCGACCTGGGCGAGATTCTTGGAGACGACGCGCACGCCGCGCATCAAGGGCCCAAGGGTGACCGGGAGAGGTGAGCCTTGGCCACGGGTCCCGATTGACGGAAACTATGGGCTCACACACTTTCCGAAGGAGACAAGGCCATGGCCATCCGACTGGGCGACACCGCCCCTGATTTCACCGCCGAGACGACCCAGGGAACCATCGGCTTTCACAAATGGCTGGGCGATAGTTGGGGCGTCCTCTTCTCTCACCCCAAGGACTTCACACCGGTGTGCACCACCGAACTCGGCTACGTGGCCGCGATCAAGCCTGAGTTCGACAAACGCAATGTGAAGGTCATCGGACTTTCCGTCGACCCCGTCGACTCTCATGTGAAGTGGGAGGGCGACATCGCCGAGACCCAAGGGACGGCCGTGAACTTCCCGATGATCGGCGACCCTGATCGCAAGGTCAGCGACCTGTACGACATGATCCACCCGAACGCCAACGACACCTTGACCGTCCGCTCGGTGTTTGTCGTCGGTCCGGACAAGAAGGTGAAGCTCATGATCACCTACCCCGCGTCCACCGGGCGCAATTTCGACGAGATCCTGCGCGTGATCGACTCGCTGCAGCTCACGTCGAAGTTCAAGGTGGCAACGCCCGCGAACTGGAAGAACGGCGAGGACGTGATCATCGGCGCCTCAGTGAGCGACGACGACGCGAAAAAGCTCTTCCCGCAAGGCTGGAAGACGGTCAAGCCCTACCTGCGGGTTCTGCCCCAGCCAAAATGACGCCGCAGTTGGTAGGAGAGCGGCGTCATCCCGGCGCAGGCCGGGATCCAGATCAAATGGTCCAAGCGGTTGGACGGGCGGTCCGTCAAGCGGTGGTGGATCCCGGCTTGGCGCCGGGATACGCGTAGCGCTGCGAGCGCAGCGCTACGCTAATTGAACTTGACGCTCACCAGCTTCGAGACGCCCGGTTCTTCCATGGTGACGCCGTAGAGATTGTCGGCGATCTGCATGGTCTTGCGGGAGTGGGTGATGATGATGAACTGAGTGTCGCCGCGGATGGTGTCGAGCATCTTCACGAAGCGGCCGATGTTGGCGTCGTCGAGGGGCGCGTCCACCTCGTCGAGGATGCAGAACGGAGAAGGCTTGTACTTGAAGATCGCGAAGAGGAGCCCGATCGCGGTCATGGCCTTCTCCCCGCCGGAGAGCAGCAGAACGTTCTGAAGCTTCTTGCCGGGAGGCTGGGCCATGATGTCGATGCCCGCTTCGAGCATGTCTTCGTTGTCGACCAGGGCTAGGCCGGCGGCCCCCCCACCGAAGAGCTGTTTGAAAGTCTCCTGGAAGTTCGCGTTGATGATGTGGAACGCATCCTCGAACCGGGAACGTGACTCGATATCGATCTGTTTGATGACGCCTTCAAGCTCCCTGATCGAGTCGAGCAGATCCTGGCGCTGCGA
>JANLWV010000476.1:0-6404 GCA_031364765.1 Vicinamibacteria bacterium | reverse complement strand
GATAAAGATGGATGCGATCTTGAGGCCTTCCGGGCGCTCCACGATGTTGAGCACGGTCGTATACGCAAACACCAGAGTCATCGAGCCATAGAGCCAGCGCGACTTCTTTGCCCCGTGTGCGATGGTCACCGCCACCGCCGCCGAGGTCATCAGAACCAGCACGCCGGTCGCGTAGGCGCCGCCCTGAGCGTTGACGTCCGCGTTGAAAAAATCCGTCACGATCAGACTGATCAGAGTGAACACGAGCACCAGGGGACGGTTGGCCCGAGCCCAGTCCGGCGCCATGCCGTAGGGGGGAAGATAGCGAGGCACCAGATTCAGCAAACCCGCCATGGCTGACGCTCCCGCGAACCACAGGATCATGATGGTCGCGAGGTCGTAGAGCGTGCCGAAACCGTCGCCCAAAAAACCGTGGGCCAGGTATGAAAGGCCCCGGCCGTAGGCCTTGCCTCCGATCTCAAACTCGTGAGCAGGGATGAGAACCGTGGTCACAAAGGACGACGCAATCAGAGCCACGCTCATGATCAGCGCCGCCGTGGCCAGAAGCTTCCGCGTGTTCCTGATGCGGCCCGCAGGGCGCGCCGGGATGTCGTCTTCCCGCCCGCGCACCAGAGGCATCACCGCGACCCCGGTCTCGAAGCCGGACAAGCCGAGGGCCAGCTTCGGGAAGAGAATCAGAGCGATGCCGATCGCGGCCCAGGGGCTGCCATGACGGGCCAGCAGACCCCCCCACCACGAATCCATCAGACCCTGGTGGGTGAACACCTCGAACAGAGCCCGCCCCACGACCAGCACGTTGAGGATGAGGTACAGCGCCACGATGAGGACGGCGAGCCCGATGGCCTCCTTGAAGCCACGGAGAAAGACCGCGCCCAGGGCGGCCAGAAGCAGGGAGGTCACCAGGACAGGGTGGCGCTCCACCACGGCCGGGACATAGGGGTTCTCCGCGATATGCGCGGTGGCGTCCGCCGCCGACATCGTCATCGTGATGATGAAGTCCGTGAACGCAAAGCCAAGGAGAATGAGGACAAAGGCTTTCCCCTTCCATCGCGGCAGGAGTTCCTCGAGCATAAGTATGCTGCCCTGGCCGTGCGGCGAGTGCTTCGCCACCTGCGCATAGATGGGCAGGGCCACACAAAGCGTAACGATCACTAGGATCAAGGTGGCGAGCGGCGAGAGCATGCCGGCGGCCAGAACCGCGATTCCGGGCTGATAGCCCAGGGTCGAGAAATAGTCGACGCCGGTCAGGCACATGACCTGCCACCAGGGGGCCGTCGCCTGCTGGTCGGGTCGCTCGTTGCGTCCGTGAAGCAGCCAGTCTCCGAGCCAGCGCCCGTCGCGAACCGGCGCCAGCCGGAGCGATTGCGATTCGGAGGAGTCGCCGTCGCCCGATGAGTTCATTGGTCAATCAAGCATATCGGACTTTGAAAGACGGGCCTTCGGAGCGGGCGGGGGCCCGCGAGACGCTCGCGACGAAGTATCCTTCGCCTTGTGACGAGCCGCGATTGGGACGAGATCCGCCAGGATTTTCCAGGGACCAAGGACCGCGTATACCTGAACGCCGCGGCCACATCGATCACCCCGCGCTGGACGCGCGAGGCGTTGGAGCGCTACCAGCGGGAGCTTGAAGTGGGAGGCGACGATCAGTGGGACCTCTGGCTCGCCCAGATGGAGGTGATCCGCGAACGCGTGGCGCGCTTCATCGGCGCGTTTGCCGACGAGATCGGTTTCGTCTCCAACACATCGGAAGGGATGAATATTCTGGCCGATCTCGTCGCGGCGGACGGTCCCGTGTTATCCGACGAGTTGGAGTTTCCCACCGTGACTCTGCCCTTCGTGCATCGGGGCGCCCAGTTGCAGTTCGTCCCGGCCATCGAAGGCGAACTGCGCCTGGAAATGTTCGATGAGGTCCACGCTCCTCGCGCCGCCTCGATCGTGGTCAGTCACGTTCAGTTTTCCAACGGCTTCCGAATCGACCTTGAGGCCCTGGGCGCTCTGAAGGGTCGACGGACCTTGCTCGTCTGCGGATCCCAGTCCGTCGGCGCCTTTGAGGTCGATGTGAACGCGATGCAGATTGACGGGCTCGCCTGCGCCGGGCACAAATGGCTCGGAGCGGGATATGGGGCAGGATTCGTCTACGTCAGCAAGGAGCTCCTGAAGCGCGCCCCCAGAAGCCTGGGCTGGAGAAGCGTCAACGATCCGTACGCCTTCAACAATCGAGCCGGCGTCCCCGTCCCGGCGGCCCGGCGTTACGAACTCGGCTGTCCTTCCTTCCCAGGGGTCTTCGCGCTGGGCGCGGCCATTTCCTACCTCGAGGGAATCGGCCGCGATCGAATCCAGACGCGGGTTCTTCAGCTCAACACCGTTCTCACCTCCGCCCTGCGGCACGCCGATTTTGAGATCCTTTCACCATCCGGGTCGGGTCGATCGGGTCAGACCCTGGTGGCGATCGAAGATCCTCCCGGCGTGACCGAGTTCCTTCGCAGCCAAGCCATCCTGGTTACGCAAAAGCCCGAGGGAATCAGGGTCTCGACCCACTTCTACAACAACAACGAAGACATCGAGAAGTTTGTGGCCGCTCTCAAGCAGCATCGCGAGTCGACCGCAGCGCCCCCGGCCTCAGTGTGAAAACCAGGGCCGGGACCCGCGCCACAGGACTTTCCTGGCGCCTTCTCGCTTCCTGTCTGTTTCTTTCAGGCGGCCTGACTCTCCCGGCCCCGGGGTTGCCGGGCGCCCCCGCCCAGACTGCGAAGGTGGACCGGGCCCGTGTTCTTGGAGTGGCACGGCAAATCATGATTGCGGCGCGGTACTGCAGCCTGATCACCCTGGGCGAGGGAAATCAGCCTCAGGCGAGGATCGTTGACCCGACCGAACCAGACGCCTCGCTCACGGTCTACGTGGCGACCAACCCGCGCAGTCGGAAAGTGCGAGAGATCCGCAAGGACCCACGCGTGACCCTTCTCTACTTTGACCCGGTGCGCCAGGGGTATGTCACCCTCATCGGCCGTGCCGCCGAGGTCACGGGCTCGGAGAAGGCCGCGCACCACAAGGCGGATTGGCAGGGCTTCTTCGCCCTCGACCGGCCGGATACCTACACCTTGTATCGGGTCGTGCCCGCCCGAGTCGAGGTGGTGAGTTCCCGAGACGGTCTTTCCGGCGACCCCGTCACGTGGCGGCCCGAAATCGTCGATCTTCGTTAGATCGGATCAAGCCCTTTCCGGGCGCGATACGCCAACCCGGTCTTTGGTACACTCTAAGTGCTCCCATGCCCGATACTTCCGCCGACAAGGTCACCGCGCACCGGTCGCTCACCAAGGCTGACATTGTGTCCGGAGTCGCCCGGCGCCTCGACTTCACGCAGGTTCAGGCCGCTATCGTGGTCGATTCCTTTCTCAAAGGAGTTGTTTCGGCTTTGAAGAAGGGCGAGGAGGTCGAGATCCGCGGACTCGGTTCCTTCCGGTTCCGCGAGCGCGCGCCTCGCAAGGGCCGCAACCCCAAGACGGGCGAGCGAGTCGAGGTGCCGGCGAAGCGCGTTCCCTACTTCAGAATGGGCAAGGAGTTGAAGGCAATCCTGGGCGGGAGCGGCGAGCCGTCCTAAGGCACCCCGGGGCCTTCCCGACGCACGCTAGGGCAGAGGAGGCACAGCAGGTGATGACTGCCGCTGTCCCCGGATCCGAAAGCCGAACAAGGTGCGGTCGATAACGAGCGCCCGCTGAATGAGAGCATCGCCGCGGCGCTCATACGCGACAAAAAAGGCCAGATGAGAGGCCTCCTGCGACTGTTTCCATCCAGCTTCCGCTCGGAGATCGGTCAATTGGTCCCGCGGAAAACCCGTCGTCGGCTCTGCCCCCACATGACGAACATCGACCAGCAGATAAAAGCCCGAGTTCCCCTTTCTCAGCAGGTCTATGTCTGCGGTGAGGCGCGCCTCAAAGTTGTACTCCACCCCCGAGGACAGGGTGGCGACGCCCAAAGACGCCGACCAGCCCCCGCCTCGATTGAAGCGTTCGGGCCAGGGCCAAGCGAATCTTGCGCCAAGAAAGTTCCAGTCCACCGCCTGAACCTTGTCGCGATCCTGCACGTGCCTGGACGCGTGATGGAAGAATGGTGAGATCCGGCCGCGACTCATGGCTCGATGAAGGCCGATCTCGAGCGAATAGTTCGCCTGGACCGCCTCGAAGGATCGGACGCGATGCCCCAGGATCGTCTCGACATCAGGATTGAAGTAGGCCGACCACCGGCCCCTCTGCACCAGATCGGCCCGGGCGCCGATTCGGCCGACCCACGCGAATTCGTCGCCGGCGGGGGCATATCGAGCCCCTTCCAGGTTCAGACCCAGAAAGGGAAGGAGCTTGGTCCTCTCATCGGAAGCCGGAGCTTGGAGCGCGCCCACCAGACTCAGGAACAAAAAGGTCAGGAGGGTTCGGGGCTTCACTGTCAACATCGGTTGGCTCGCGGGCTTTGGGGACTGAAAGCCGCGGACGCGGCCACTCAAGGTCTATGAAGATGGTGCCGGAGGTGGGGGTCGAACCCACACGTTGCGAACAACGCGGGATTTTGAGTCCCGTGCGTCTGCCAGTTCCGCCACTCCGGCAAAGGAGAGCAAGGTCGAGGAGTCTAACTCGACACGACCGCGATATCCTCCGGTCCATGTCCGTTTCTTCTCTGCGGGAAATCACGGTGGGCGTTAGAGATCTGTACACCCGGACAAGTCAGTTCGAGATTGGATGCGGCCTCTCGGTCCTCGCCTCCGGTCCGCTTGGCCCGCTGACCGCCAGCCGCCTCTTCGACACTCACGTTCCTCCCGCAGTGGCGGTGATGGGCCGTCCTGACGTGGGCGGCTCGCCACGAATTCGCCTGGTCGAAACCGGCGACCTTGCGCCGGGCCGACCTTCTCGGATCGGGCCTCCGGGACCCTTGGGCATAGGTTTCACCACGCAGGGAATATGGGGGGGCTACGCCCGGCTCGAGCGGTCGGGCGTCCAGTTTGTCTCCCCTCCTCTTTTGTTGACGCCGGTGAACCCGAGCCCACCCGCAGGGCCTGCCCCTGGGCCGCAGCGGTTCGAATCCTTCGGCCAGACCGTCGACGGCGACTTCATCGTCCTGATTGAGCGGTTGAACGCAGAGACGCCCTATGGGACGTTTGGAGTCGACTGCAGCGAGCCCCTCCACGTCTCTGTCGTGGTGACGAACATGGACGCCTGCACTCATTTCATGCGTGACGTGCTCCAGCACGAGACGCTCCTGGCCGATACCTGCTCCGGGCCTCCGTTCGACACGCTCCTCGGAATGCCGCCGGATGTCTCTTTCAATTTTGTCATGATGCACCGCTCCGGCTGGCCCACCGGCCGCTGCATCTTCATGGAGTTCGAGAAGAAGCCGCAACCCATGGAGCAGATTCCCACCCTCGCCCGAGGTTTGTGCCGCCTTCGCTACGACACCACCGACCTTCACGGCACCCTGGCCCGGGTCCCGGGCGGCGGCGGATCTCTGGTCCGCGGTCCGGCGAGCGTCGATGACCCGGTGCTCGGTCGCGGGCTTGTGGCCATGGTGCGGGCTCCCTTCGGCGTTCTGATCGAACTCTGGCAGGTCCATTAGCTCCTTCACGTGATATTCGTCCCGCGGCGTAAAATCGCGGCCGAGTGAACATCATCGGGGTTTCGGCCTACTACCACGACTCCGCTTCATGCCTGGTCCGGGACGGCGAGATCGTGGCCGCTGCTCAGGAGGAGCGCTTCAGCCGGAAGAAACACGATCACCGCTTCCCCATCGGCGCCTTCAATTACTGCTTGAAGGAGGGCGGTCTCTCGGGGCCATCGGAGGTCGATTATGTCGTGTTCTACGACAAGCCCCTCATGAAGTTCGAGCGTCTTCTCGAAACCTACCTCGCCTACGCTCCGCATGGCGTTTCGTCTTTCCTGAAGTCGATGCCCCTGTGGCTCAAAGAGAAGTTGCACATGCGCACGCAGATCCGAAAGGCTTGCGGCTACGACGGAAAGATTCTCTTCGGCGAGCACCACGAATCGCATGCGGCGTCCGCTTTCTATCCCTCCACTTTCGACGAGGCCGCCGTCATCTGCTTCGATGGGGTGGGCGAATGGGCCACCACGAGTTACTGGGTGGGCCGGGGGAATACCCTCGAGGCGAAAGGCGAAATCCTCTTCCCTCACTCGCTCGGCCTTCTCTATTCCGCCTTCACGTACTACACCGGGTTCAAGGTGAATTCCGGCGAGTACAAGGTCATGGGCCTCGCCCCCTACGGGGTGCCCAAGTACGTCGACGCGATCTACGAGCACATTCTCGACCTGCGCGACGACGGCTCGTTCCATCTCAACATGGACTACTTCGACTACTGCGCGGGCCTCACCATGACGAACTCACGGTTCGATTCGGTGTTCGGGGGC
>JANLWV010000539.1:0-2139 GCA_031364765.1 Vicinamibacteria bacterium | reverse complement strand
CTCGCGAGCAAGACGGAGTACGACTGTCCGATGCACCCCGAGATTGTTAGGACGGAGCCCGGGAGATGCCCGAAGTGCGGCATGGCTCTCGAGCCCCGAACGATCACGATGGATGAGCCCGACAATCCTGAACTGGTCGATATGACCCGTCGCTTCCGGGCGGGGACGGCGCTCACTATTCCGGTCTTTCTGATGGCGATGGGCGAGATGATTCCCGGGAACCCGCTTCAGAAGGCGCTGACGCCGGGCATTCAGGCGTGGCTTGAGTTGGCGCTTTCGACGCCGGTGGTTTTGTGGGCGGGTTGGCCGTTCTTCGAACGTATGTGGGCGTCGTTCGTGAATCGAAGCCTGAACATGTTCACGCTCATCGGCGTCGGGACCGGAGCCGCGTACTCGTTCAGCGTTGTAGCGACACTCTTCCCATCGCTCTTCTCTGACTCATTCCGCGGCCATCACGGTCAGGTGGACCGGTACTTCGAGGCGGCGAGCGTGATCACCGTCCTCGTCCTACTGGGCCAGGTCCTGGAACTGCGCGCCCGCTCTCGCACGGGCAGCGCCATTCGCGCCTTGCTTGGCCTTGCCCCCAAGACCGCGCGACGCATGGCGCTGCCCGTGCGAGAGCGGGCGCGCAGTTCCAGGACCTGACCCAGCAGAACGAGAACGGTGATGACGCTCGCCGCCTCGAAGTACCGGTCGACCTGGCCGTGGTGGCCTCGGAACGAGCCCGGAAAGAGCGAAGGGAAGAGCATCGCCACCACGCTGAACGAGTACGCGGCTCCGGTGCCGATGCCGATCAGGGTGAACATGTTCAGGCTTCGATTGACGAACGACGCCCACATCCGCTCGAAGAACGGCCACCCTGCCCACAGCACTACTGGCGTCGCGAGCGTCAACTCAAGCCAGGCCTGAGTGCCCGGTGAAAGGATCCCCTCAAGGGGTTTGCCGGGGATCACGTCGCCCATCGCCATCAGAAACACCGGGATGGTCAGCGCGGTACCGACCCGAAACCGACGGGTCATGTCGAGGAGCTCAGGGTTCTCGGGCTCAGCGGCTGTGACAGTTCGGGGCTCCAGCGCCATGCCGCAGATCGGACAGTTTCCGGGCTCCGACCGGACGATCTCGGGGTGCATCGGACAGACGTACTCCGTCTTGCTCGCGAGAGGTGCGGTCACCGCGGGCTCAAGGGCCATTCCGCATTTCGGACAAGCACCTGGCCGGTCGGAGCGAACCTCGGGGTCCATCGGGCAGACGTAGTCGGCGGCCGCGGGGGCGGTGGGCGAGGGAGGCGCCGGCGACGCGGACAGAGTCGGCTTCGGTCCGACCGGGCCATCGGGCGGCAAATAGCGGTCCGGGTCCGCCACGAACTTTGCCAGGCAGCCTTTGCCGCAGAAATAGGCGGATTGCCCTCGGTGCTGGGCAGAGCCGGCAGCGGTCGCGGGATCGATCTTCATCCCGCAGACCGGGTCGGTGACCCGTGACGGCGGTTCGTGCGAAGCGTGGTTGGACCCGGCGTGGGTGTGCTGATTCATCGCTTGCTCCTTTTACATCCTTGCCCACGCACGAACGGACGGATCCGCCGTCGCTTGTTCATGCCGGGGCAAGCGCGCCCTGCGGTGTCGGGACGGGCTCACTCGGGGGCGCTGCCGCCTGTCGCACTTCACTCCGCCATTTCCAGAGCAGGTAGATCGCCGGGTAGACAAGCAGTTCCATCAGAAAGGACGTGACCAGTCCGCCTACCATCGGCGCGGCCACGCGCTTCATCACGTCGGCTCCAGCGCCGGTGGACCACATGATCGGCATGAGACCCATGAAAGCCGCCATCACCGTCATTATCTTGGGACGCACTCTCTTGACCGCACCGTGCACGATGGCCTCGTTGAGGTCTTCGCGGCTGCGCATCCGGCCCGCCGCCTTCGCCTCGTCGTAGGAGAGGTCGAGGAACAACAGCATGAAGACGCCGGTCTCGGCGTCGAGCCCCATGAGAGCGATCATGCCCACCCAAGCCGCGATCGAGACGTTGTAGCCGAGGAGGTACATCAGCCAGACCGCACCCACCATGGAGAAAGGCACCGCCAGCATGACGATGCCGGCCTTAACCGGCGACTTCGTGTTCAGGTAGAGGAGGAAGAAGATCGTAAA
>JANLWV010000416.1:0-3630 GCA_031364765.1 Vicinamibacteria bacterium | reverse complement strand
CTCCTCGAAGGCGGCCTTCCCCAGCAGGGGCGGGTGGTGGTCCTGTTCCGCTTCACCACCGAAGCGAAGATCGTGCGATCGGGAATGCTGAACTTCGATCTGGCCGAGCGTCGCTTTGTGGGGCCCCAGCGAAACCCCCGGCTCATGGCGGCGGCCCTGGAGTACATCGAGAGCGTCCTTGGATCGACCTTTCCGCGCGAGCAGACCGCCTGAGACCGTTCCGCGGCCCTCTGGCCGCGGGAATCGGGCTCAGGCCGCGTGTTAAAGTCGAATTCGAGGTGTTGGCTTAGATGTCTTCAGGCACAGGCAGGGCGATCGCCCCCGCCCAGGGCAAGCTGGGCATTCTTCTCCCCGGGATGGGGGCGGTGGCGACCACGTTCATGGCCGGCGTGGAGGCCATCCGCACCGGCCTGGTGAAGCCCGTGGGCAGCGTGACCCAGACCGGAACCATCCGCCTCGGAAAGCGCACGGACAAGCGCTCGCCGCTGGTTCGCGATTTTGTTCCCCTCACGGAACTCAAAGACATTGAATTCGCGGGTTGGGACTGTTTCCCCGACAACGCCTACGTAGCGGCCAAGAAGGCGGGAGTTCTTCACTACGAGCACCTCACCGCCCTCAAGCCGTTCCTGGAGACGGTGGCGCCCTGGCCGGCGGTTTTCGATCAGAACTACGTCAAGAAGCTCCAGGCCACCCACGTGAAGACCGGCCAGTCGAAGATGGATCTGGCCGAACAGGTGATGGCGGACATCGAGTCGTTCCGAAAAGCCAGGAACCTCGCCCGCCTGGTGATGGTGTGGTGCGGATCGACCGAGATCTACAAGAAGGAAACCGCGGTTCACCAGACCATCGAAGCGTTCGAGCAGGGCCTGCGGGACAGCGATCCCGATATCGCTCCGTCCATGATCTACGCCTATGCCGCGATCAAGATGGGCATCCCTTACGCGAACGGCGCGCCCAATCTCTCGGCCGATTTCCCGGCGCTCATTGATCTCGCCAAAAAGACGGGCACACCCATCGGCGGCAAAGACTTCAAGACCGGCCAGACCCTGATGAAGACCATCCTGGCCCCCGGCTTCAAGGCCCGGCTGCTCGGCCTCGACGGATGGTTCTCCACCAACATCCTCGGAAACCGCGATGGCGAGGTTCTGGAGGATCCGGAGTCATTCAAGACCAAGGAAGTGAGCAAACTGGGTGTTCTCGAGGAAATCCTCCAGCCCCACCTCTATCCCGATCTTTACGGGAAGATTCACCATGTGGTTCGCATCAACTACTACCCGCCCCGCGGCGACAACAAAGAGGGTTGGGACAACATCGACATCTTCGGCTGGATGGGATACCCCATGCAGATCAAGATCGATTTCCTCTGCCGCGACTCCATCCTGGCCGCGCCCCTGGTCCTCGACCTCGCGCTGTTCTTCGACCTCGCGAAGCGCGCGCAGATGAGCGGAATCCAGGAATGGCTGTCGTTCTACTTCAAGAGCCCGCAGACCGCTCCCGGCCTTTATCCCGAGCACGACCTCTTCATCCAGCTGATGAAGCTCAAGAACACGCTGCGCCACCTGCGTGGCGAAGATCTGATCACTCATCTTGGGCTTGAGTACTACGACTGAAGCCTGCCGGTTAGCCAAAAGCCTTTAGGAGAACCCATATGACCGCACTCGGAGTCGGAGTGGTTCTGAAGCAGATCGTGGCCGCCTCCGCCAGCTGGGAGAACTGCCGCGTCCTTCATTCGGATCCCGTGGGCATCGCTTTTGAAGTGGAGCGCGCCGTAGCGGACAGCGGCGGCACGGTGGAAACTGCGGTCTCTCAGGTGTTCCTGCCCTGGTCGAGCGTAAAGCACATCATTGTCATGGAGCAGGTGGTCTAAGCGCGCCTCGCCTTCTCCAGCAGCAAGGCCACGACGGTCTTGGCGTCCTCGATGCGGTGATGCTCCACCATCTTCAGCGCGGTCGCGAGGGGCAGGGTCAGGACTTTGATCCTCTCATCGAGATCGGGTTCCAAAGCGCTGCTGAACAAGCCGGTGGCCCGGAAGAGGGTGACGGCCTCATCGCAGAACCCGGGGCTCGGCAGGATTTTGAGAAGCCGTTCCCACTTCCGCGCGCCCAGGCCAGCCTCTTCCCGCAACTCGCGCTTTGCCGCCTGCAGAGCCGTCTCGCCGCGATCGACTCGACCGGCCGGAAGTTCAACGACCTGTGTCTTGAACGCGCAGCGATACTGTCTGATCAGGATCACGCGGCGACCTCTGTGAACGGGAAGCACGGCCACAGACCCGGAGTGGCGGACGATGTCTCGCCTCGCCCGCACCCCTCCCGGTTCTCTCAGAATGCCGCTTTGAACCCTGAACACCGGCCCCTGGTAGACGATCTTCATCGTTCGCGTCCAAAGGCCTTCCCCGAAACGGCCTCCCGCAGGCGAGTGCGCAGTTGTTCGAGATCCACCGGCCACGCTTCCTCGAATCTCAGGGCCTCACCGCTCAGCGGGTGCGTGAAGCCGAGGATCTGGGCGTGCAGCGCCGGTCTGGGAAACTCGGACAGGACCGATCTGACGGCCGGTGGCGACCTCGACGCGAGGGCCGAAGCGCCGTAGGTGCGGTCCCCGACGAGAGGGCACCGAAGCGACGCCAGGTGAACGCGGATCTGGTGGGTGCGTCCGGTGTGAAGGGTGAGACGGACGACACTCGCTACCCCGAGGACCTCGGTGACTTCGTAGTCGGTGTGAGCGGCGCGCCCACCTGGAACGACGGCCATCCGCTGCCGGTGACGCGGGTCGCGTCCCAAGGGCAGTCTCACCGAGCCGCGGGCGGGCCGGGGTGTCCCGATACAAAGGGCGGTGTAGATCTTCGTGACCGTGCGCCCCTTGAACTGGGCGGAGAGAGATCGATGAGCGGAATCGCTCTTGGCCACCACCAGAAGACCGGAGGTGCCCTTGTCGAGGCGGTGAACGATTCCCGGCCGGGTGACCCCCCCGATCTGCGAGAGAGTTCCACAATGGTCAAGAAGAGTTGCAGCGAGGGTTCCGCGTGCTTTGCCGGCGCCCGGATGGACCACGACACCCGCGGGCTTGGAGACCACCAGAAGGCACTCATCCTCGTAGAGGATTTTCAGATCGCCGCGTTCCGGTTGGAGCGCCCCCGCGACCGCCGGTGGTATGGCAATCGACAGCCGGTCAAAGAGGCGCAGCTTCGCGGATGGCTTCGTTCGCTGCCCCTTGATCAGAACCGCGCCCGCGTCGATCAGAGCGTGGATTCTGGACCGGGAAAGGTCGCCGAAGGTGACCGCGAGGGCTTTGTCCACCCGCAGACCCACGAGATCCTGCCCCACGTCGAGGAGACGGCTCTCCCCGCGCGGAGGTTCAGATGGCTTCGGGCTTGCGCTTGGCAATGACGGGAAGAGCGGCGAGGGTCAGGAAGACGACCACGATGGCGATGAACTGCGAGGTGCTGAGGACTCCTCCGAAAACCGTGCCTCGCGCCACATCGCCACGGAAGAACTCGAGCGTGAACCTCAAGATCGCGTAGCTCAGGAGGTAGGCAACCAGCACCTGTCCTTCGAACTTCCGATTCTTCAAGACCCAGAGCAGAGAGAAGAGGAGGGCGAAGGCGCCGAACGATTCGTAGAGCTGCGACGGGTG
>JANLWV010000376.1:0-18556 GCA_031364765.1 Vicinamibacteria bacterium | reverse complement strand
TGGTGCTCGAGGAGACGCGGGCTCTGGCCCTGGAAACGGGCGGAGAGCGAGCCTCCCGGGCGGTCAGCGAAACCGCGTCTCTCGAAAGAGAGATCGGCCTCGGCAGTCTGGAGCGGGTCGAGCTCATTACCAGGATCGAGCGCCGCTCGGGGCGCACGCTTCCCGACGGCGTCTTGCAGGCCGAGACCTGCGAAGAAATCGCGGCGGCTCTCGTGAGCGCTCCCGCACCGTCTTCTCCCCCCAGGGCTCACGGTCGGACCGAAGTCGTGGGCGCGCTGATCGAAACCGGGCCGCGCCATCTGGCGCCCACCGTCGACCGGGCCCTCGCCTCACGCGCGGCTGAGGCGCCCGATCGGATCACGATCCACCTGACCGAGGACGACGGCTCCGAACGCGACATTTCATACGGTGAGCTCTTTCGAGGCGCTTCACAGATCGCCGCCGGCCTCGCCAGCCGAGGTATCTCACGCGGCGACACCGTCGCTCTCATGCTGCCCACGGGCTTTGATTTCCTGCGGGCCTTTCAGGGCACGCTTCTTCTGGGCGCCATCGCCGTTCCCATTTACCCGCCGGTTCGCCTCGACCGGCTGGCCGAGTATGCCCAACGCCAGGGCGCCATCCTTCGCTCCGCCGGGGTCCGGATCATGATCACGATCTCCCGGGCCAAGGTCATAGCCTCGGTGTTGAAGTCGATCGTCCCGACCCTGCAGGACGTGGTGACCTCGGACGAGCTGGCGGCCGATCCGCAGGTGCTTCTCCGCATGTCGCCGCAATCACGACCCGAAGATCCCGCTTTCATCCAATACACGTCCGGCAGCACCGGCTCGCCCAAGGGGGTTCTGCTCACCCACGAAAACCTGATGGCGAACATCCGCGCCATCGGCCTCGGGCTGGACGGACGCCCGATGGAAATGGGGGTGAGCTGGCTTCCCCTGTATCACGACATGGGACTGATCGGCAGCTGGCTCTTCACCATGGCCTCGGCCTATCCCCTGGCCTTGCGATCGCCGCTCTCTTTCCTGGCCCGCCCCGAACGCTGGCTGCATGATATCCATCGGCGACGCGGCACCCTCTCCGCGGCTCCGAACTTCGCCTACGAGCTTTGCGTCCGCCGGATTCGCGAGGAGGACATCGAGGGAATCGATCTCTCGTCGTGGAAGTGCGCCCTCAACGGGGCCGAACCGGTGCGGCCCGAGACAATCGAGCGGTTCGTGAAAAGGTTTGGGAAATACGGTTTCCGGCGCGAGACCATGATGCCGGTCTTCGGCCTCGCGGAGTGTTCAGTGGGTCTTTGCATGCCGCCGGTCCAGCGCGGACCGAAGTTCGACCGGGTGGATCGAGACGCGTTCGAGAAGGGGCGCGCCAGCAAAGCGGCGGAGGGAGACCCGCGCGCAAACGTCTTCGTCTCTTCGGGCCGCGCTCTGCCGGATCATGAGATCAAGGTCGTGGACGAAGCCGGCACGACGCTCGGGGAGCGCGAGGTGGGTCGTCTGCTTTTCCGGGGACCGTCGATGACCGCGGGCTACTACAAGAATGAGGAAGCGACGGCCGCGATCCGGCGGGAGGGCGGTTTCCTCGACACTGGAGATCTGGCCTACCTCGCGGACGGCGAGCTCTTCATCGCCGGACGAATGAAGGACCTCATCATCCGTGGTGGCCGGAACCTGGTGGCGGCGGAGATCGAGGAGGCCGCATCCGAAGTGAGCGGAGTGCGAAAGGGCTGCGTAGCCGCATTTGGGGTAGCCGACGCGCAAAGCGGAACCGAGCAGGTGGTGATCGTCGCGGAAACGAGGGCGGTTTCCACAAAGGAGCGCGATGCGATCGAGGGTCAGGTGATCGAACGGGTGGGAAGCGCCATCGGAGCTCCTCCAGACATCGTCAGGCTGGTAAAGCCAGGGTCGGTGCCCAAGACCTCCTCGGGAAAGATCCGGCGGAACGACACCCGGGCGCTCTTCCTCTCGGGCGCCCTCGGGCGCGAGAAAGGCGACTCGATCTTCGCCCGTCTGAAACTCGGAGGCCTCCTGTTGCGAGGCGCCACGGAAACCGCTATCGCGCGTCTCTCTCTGGCTCTGCGCGGCCTGCTCCTCTTCGGAACGCTCCTCCTGTACGCGCCACTCTCCTGGATCGTATTGTCCTTCCTGCGGCCCGGTGCGGCCCGCCGGTTCGAACGTCACTCGGCGCGGCTCGCTCTGCGCCTCCTGACCCCAAACGCGACGATCTCGGGCTCGCTTTCGCTCGAGCCCGGCAAGGCCGCGCTTCTCGTGTGCAACCATGCGTCGTACCTTGACGTCATCGCCCTGCGCGCCCTGCTGCCCGAGGACCTCGTCTTCGTGGCGAAGCGAGAGGCGCTTGAGTATCCGTTCGTCGGCCGTTTCCTCCGGCGCTCGGGCCACATTTGCGTCGAACGCAAGGACGCGCAGCGCAGCGCCGGCGATGCGTCCCATGTCACCGAAGCGTTGAAACGAGGCCAGAGGGTTCTCGTGTTCCCGGAAGGAACGTTCACGCACGCGGACGGCGTGCGTCCCTTCCGCCTCGGAGCGTTCCGGTCGGCGGCCGATGCCGCGTGCGACGTGATCCCGCTGGCCTTGCGCGGAACGCGCAAGATGCTTCGCGATGGTCAGATCGTGCCTCGCCGGGGAAGCCTGTCGCTTTTTGTGGGCGAACCGCTTTTTCCCGAAGGCGATTCGTTCCGAGACCTCGTGGCCCTGAGGGACAAGGCGAGAGAGGTGATCGGCGCGGCCTCGGGCGAGGTGATTCTGGACCTGGTGTCCGGAAGTGTTGAGCCGGCATGGTGACCATGAAACCCCGGCTCACCGCCGTCCTGGTGGATCAGGCGTACGAGGTGATCCGGCCGTTTCTGCGGCCGACCCGACTTCTGGAGACACGCGACGCACGCGATCGGCGGGTCTTTTTGAAGCTTGAGACGGAACAGCCCACCGGCTCTTTCAAGGTACGCGGAGCGCTGTCGAACCTCCTTCGCCAGCCCCAGACGCCCGCAGGTTTCGTGGCCGCATCCGCGGGAAACCACGGTTTGGGCCTGGCCTGGGCCGCCCAGCAAAGCGGGCGTCGAGAGCCGGTCACGATCTTCGTTCCGGGAAGCGCTCCTGAGGCCAAGGTCTCGAAGCTGCGCCAATACCCGATTGAACTTCGGATCGCGGGTGAGACATTTGACGAGGCCGAGCGGGCCGCCCATCAGTTCGAGCGTGAAAGGAACGCGCGATTCATTCACGCGTACGATGATTTGTTGACTGCCGCGGGGCAGGGAACGCTGGCCATCGAGATTCAGCAGGCCCTGGGTTCGATCGGCACGCTGGTGGCGCCGGTCGGAGGCGGAGGCCTGATCACCGGGAGCGCCGCCTGGTTCAAGGAGAGACACCCAGGGGTAAAGATTGTGGCGGTTCAGCCGGACGCCTCCCCAGCGCTCTCGGAGTCCATTCGTCTCGGCCACGCGCTGCTTGAGTACCCGGCCCAACCGACGCTGGCCGACGGACTGTCCGGTGGCATCGGTCGGATCGTTTTCGACCATCAGGCCCTCATAGACGAGGTGGTGAACGTGACGGAGGAGCGAATCCGTGCCGCCATTCGAAGCCTCCACCGTAACGACGGGGTTCGAGCCGAGGCTTCGGGCGCCATCGCGCGTGCCGCCCTGGACCTTGAAGAGAGCATCGATTGGCCGGAACCGATCGTCTGTGTCATCACCGGCGGCAACATCGACGACTCGGTGTTTGAAAAAATCGTCGCCTGATTCACGCTGCCTATAATCGGCTGAAGCGATGACCGACGACCCCTGCAGTCCCGAAGTCGCGAGTCCCCTTCGCCCCTCGACGCTTTGGCCGAGGATCGCCGTCGCCCTCCTCAGTGGCGCGTTTCTTGTGCTGGGAATCCGGGCGATCGGGAGCGCCTCGCCCACCACAGACGAGCCCGCCCACTACAGGTCTGGACACCGCATTCTGCGGGGAGCGGCCGAGCGGTGGGGCGTCAGCGAGATGCCCGTCTCGGCGCTCAACGCCCTCCCCTGCTTCGTGTCCGAGAAGGCCGGATCGCCCCTGCGCGATGCTGACGAGTTCGCAGGTCCGTGCGATTGGACCCTCGCACGAACGCCGACCCTTTTGGGCGGGCTTTTACTGGGACTCGCCATAGCTGCCTGGTCGCGGGCCCTCTTCGGCTGGTCGGGGGCGCTCGTCTCCTTCGGACTCTTTGCGTTCGATCCCAATCTTCTCGCGCACTCGACGCTCGTCACCACCGATGTCTTCGGCGCTCTGTTCCTGCTGCTCTCGCTTTGGGCCTTCGCGCGCTGGCTTGAAAACCCGGGAGGGCCACAAAGCGTGTGGCTCGGTTTGGCGGTCGGAGCCGCCTTCATCTCCAAATACACTGCGGCCTACCTGCCTGTCATCTTTGTGGTCACATCACTGCTGAGCCATAAGACTCCGGCCAAACGCTCGTCGAGCGGACGCAAGCGGGTCGCTGGCGCGGTGTTGATCGCCTTGATCGCGCTGGCGGTGATCAACGTCGGCTTCTTGGGTGACGGCACCTTGACGCCGCTGCGGGATCAGAATTTCGAAAGCCCACAGTTCCGCGAACTGAGAGCCCTGCCCGTCCTCGGGGCCCTCCCCCTGCCCGTGCCCCGCCCCTTCGTTGAAGGTCTTGATCGGGTTTTTCATCGCGAGCGCAGCGGAGGCGCCACCGGCAATGTCTACTTCCTCGGCGAACTTCGCAGTCCCGGCAGCGAAGGCTTCATGACGTATTTTCTGGTGATCGGATTTCTGAAGACGCCCATTCCAACTCTCATCGCCTTGGCTCTGGCCCTTCGGTTGCTCCTAAGGGGCGGGCGTACGCGATGGAGTGTGGATGAAGTCGCCCTGGTGTCAGCCGTCGTGGTTTTCTCGCTCTACTTCAGCTTTTTGTTCCGAGCCCAGATCGGCCTGCGCCACTTCCTGGTCGCCTTTCCGCCGCTGTTCGTTCTGGCCGGCGCTCTCGGCCCAATTCTGGGGCGCTCGCGCCTGCGACAGGTGGCCGGCGTGCTGGGCCTGGCCCTTTCCGCCACCTCGGTGATCAGGCATGGCGACGACCCCCTTTCGTACTTCAACGAATTCGTGCCGCCGACCCTGACTTATCGGATCGCCGCCGATTCGAATCTCGACTGGGGCCAGTCTCGCGCGCGGGTTGACGCGTATATCGCGAGCCATCCGGGCGTGCTGAACGCGCCCGCCAAACCGTTCCCGGGCCGGCTCATCGTGGGCGCGAATCAACTCACCGGCGTGATCACGCGGAGGCGAATGGAATGGCTCCGGGAGTCGGGCAAGAGACCGGTCGGACACGTGGCTTTCACTCACTTTCTCTTCGACGTGACCGCAGCCGAAGCGTCGCGCCTGCGGCGGGAGCGAGGAGACCCACCCCCGCCCCTCTATTGAGACGAGGTACCTCTCCCGCTCCTATACTCCCGCCATCCCGTCGGGCCGTTAAAGCAGCGAAGAGTGGGGAACCCAAACAGCATGCGAACCGTCTTGATCACCGGCGCTAATCGCGGCATCGGCCTTGAATTCGTAAGGCAATACGTGGCGGAGGGTGACCAGGTCCACGCCTGTTGCCGCCGCCCCGGCGGCGCCGCCGAGCTCAAAGCGCTGGAGAAGGCCCACCGGGCCACTCTTCATGTCCACGCCCTGGATGTCACTCGCACCGAGGCGGTTCTCAGACTCGCCGGGGCGCTGTCGGAAACGCCCATCGATATTCTGATCAACAACGCGGGCGTCTTCGGACCCAAAGCGGACGCGGAGAAAGACCTGCGCCAGTCGCTCGGTCATATCGACGAAGAGATCATCGCCAAGGTAATGCGCATCAATGCCATAGCACCCCTGGTGATCGCCCAGGCCTTCACGGAACATGTGGCCCGCAGCTTGGAAAAGAAGATGGTCGCGATCTCCAGCTCTCTTGGATCCATCGCTGAAACCTCGGGCGGGCATTACGCCTACCGTATGAGCAAAACCGCGCTGAACATGGCGATGGCCACGCTCGGAACGGATCTGCGATCTCGTGGAATCGGTGTCTCCGTCTTCTGTCCCGGCTGGGTGCAGACGGAAATGGGTGGACCCGACGCCCCTCAGACCGTCGAGACCAGCGTCCGGAGGCTTCGCGGTCTCATTGATGAGAGATCGAGCCCGGGCGCGGCTCGGTTCCAACACTTCGATGGAACACCCCTGCCCTGGTAGGGCGCGCCTCTATCGAGCGCCGCGCCGCTGCCTCGCGAGGGCTTTCGTGAGCTCCCGGGTGAACGCGACCTCGGCAATCCCCGCTTCCCCGAGGACACCCGCCACTTCGCGCGCGTAGTCGGTGATGAAAGCCACCGTCGCCTTCGGCGTCTGATGCATGATCGTGCGCTTATGGACTCGTCCATCCTGCATCATCGTGCGCACCAGATCCACGCGGCTCGGGCTCCACAATCTGTAGCCTTGGGCGTTCCTTGGCGGCTCCTGAATTCGCCCGGCGTAGAGCCAGTTCAGAACTGTCTGTTTGCTGACGCCCAGCTCGTGGGCGACCTCGAGGGTCGTCAAGTACTTCATGCGGTTTTTTTTAAGGGATGGTGACCACGATTCTGCCCATGTTCAAAACGCGCGTCAACCTCTTTTCATTCCCAGGGCGCGTCTTCGGGCAGGCGCAGACGATCAATCGGCGCTCCATCCCTCAGATGCCTCTCGCAGATCTCCTTCAGATCGGGCTCGGTGACCCCGCCGTACCAGACGTTGTCCGGATAAACCACGGCGGTGACCCCGAGACTACAGTGTTTGAGACAGCCCGTGCGGCTCACGATCACCCGTTCCCTGAGCCCATTCTCACGAATGAGATCCTTCATCAGACCCACGAACGTCTCGCTTCCCTTCTCGGCGCAGGAGCCCCGGGGATGACCGGAACCGCGGTTGTTCGAACAGATCAGCAAATGGTGTTCAGGGCGTGGCATGGACGATCTCTCCCTTTATGCTATGCGCCCGAGGCGCGCACTCGACAACATTCAACAGGAAGAAGGCTCATTGCTCAAGAAGCTCCTCATGGCGATCCTGACTTTCGGAACAAGCTTCGCCGATGCGCCTTCCGGAGGGGCCGAGGATCTCACCATCGTCTACCGTAAAAGCGGGCAGGGCGGAGACCAAACCGCCACGCACTACTACGCCGCGGACCGCGTCCGCCTTGACCAGGGCGATGACGGCGTCATCGTCGACTTCGCCCTGGGCCGGATAGTCAACATCGCCAACCGGAAGAGGCAGTACTCGGAGACCACCTTCGCGGAAATCGAGCAGGCGATGTCTTCGATCAGCGCCGAAATGGAGAAAGCGATGGCGGGAATTCCCGAGGGTTTGCGCCACAAGATGATGGGTGAGGCCGCGAAGGAAGTCACCCTCACGAAGGGCGCCGCCCGGACGATCGCCGGAGTCTCTTGTCAGGACTACACCGTAGCCCTGGGCGAGAAGTCCGAGATGCAAACCTGCCTGACCACCTCGATCAGTCCGCCGTTTCATCCGAAGAACTTCAAAGACCTCGTCCTGGCCACGTCACCCATAGGTCCGGGAAGCTCCGGCTTTAACAAACTGGTCCAGAGGCTCCGGGAAATCGAGGGCTTCTCGCTTGCCTCCTCAACCTCGGTCAGCCTCCTCGGAAAGAGGATCGAAACCGTCACCGAGGCGACCGAGATCAGGAGAGGCCCGATCGACGGCGCCCGGTTCGATCTTCCCCAGGGCTTCAAGAAGGTCGACTCGCCTTTCGCAAGGATGGCGCGCTAGACATGGCTCTCATCTCAACCTCTGAACTCGCGGGCAGACTGGGCGATCCGAAACTGCGGATCCTCGACGCCCGCTGGTACCTCGACCCCGACAAAAAAGGCATCGACGCCTATCGTGCGGGACACATCCGCGGGGCCTACTTCGCCGACCTTGAGCATGACTTTGCCGGGCCGGGGGGAAGGCGCGGCGGACCGCTCGGCCGTCACCCTTTTCCTCCCCCCGCCCAGGTCCAGAACGTGATTCGGCTCTATGGAATCACTCCGGGCGTGAAGGTGGTCGTCTACGATGATGCCGCCGGAGCCATGGCCGCGCGGGTCTGGTTCGTCCTCTTAGCCAGCGGCTTCGACGATTGCGACGTGCTCGATGGCGGGATCACGAAATGGATCGCCGAAGGGCGGGAGCTCACCGATCAACCGCCATCCATTTCCACCATGACGGACTTTGTGGTCTCCCCTCGCCCGCGCCTTGTGCTCTCGAAGGCCGATCTCGTGGCGGAGAAGGAGAATGTCCTCGTTCTCGATGCGCGCCTTCCGGAGCGATACCGGGGCGACATGGAACCGATCGACCCGCGGGCCGGCCACATCCCGGGCGCTCGGAACGCCCCTTACACCTTCAACCTCACCTCCGAGCCCAATCCGGTCTTCAAGAAGGCGCTGGAGTTGCGCGCGCAATTCGAGGCGCTGGGGGTAAGCGAAGACACGGAGCCCGTCGTCTATTGCGGCTCGGGGATCACGGCCGCGCACGACCTTCTCGCCCTGCATATCGCCGGCTTCAAGGGCCGGCTGTACGGCGGTTCCTGGAGCGAGTGGAGTTCCGATCCCGGTCTGCCCATCGCCACCGGAGACAAGCCATAACGCCAGAAGTCTGGTCAAAACCCGTAGGAGGGTCGCCCATGAAGAGACTGCTTTTTTGTGCCGTGCTCGCCGGAGCCTCGTCGTTCGCAACCGCCGGCGACATGCTGGTATCACCCGCCTGGTTGAAGGAGAACCTTGCCGACCCCAAGCTCGTCCTGTTTCATGTCGGCACCAGGCCCGAGTTCGACAAGGAACACATTCCAGGGGCTCAACTCGTGGTGCCTCAGGATCTCTCCATCCCCCGGGCCGAGAGCTCGCTGATCCTTCAGTTGCTTCCCCAGGACGCCTTGCGGGAGAAACTTCAAACCCTGGGAGTGAGCGACGACTCGCGCGTGGTCGTCTACTTCGGATCGGACCTGATATCACCCACCACCCGCGTTTACTTCAGCCTCGACGCGGCGGGCCTCGGCGAGCGGACTTCGGTGCTCGATGGAGGAATGCCGGCGTGGAAGGCCGCGGGCGGCGCGGTCACGGACGAGGTCAAGCCACGAGGGCCAGGGAAGATCACGGTCAAGCCCCGGCCCGAACTCGTCCTCGGTCTCGACGAGGTGCGTGAGGGACTTGCCGGAGCGAGCATCGATCTCATCGACGCGCGGAACCCGGAGTTTTTCGACGGCACCAGCCCGGGTTCGATGCCTCGCGCCGGACACATCCCGGGCGCTCGCAACATCCCCTACCCCTCTCTCGCCACCGCCGATCTCAAAATGAAGACCGAGGCGGAGGTCACCCTCATCTTCCAGGCGGCCGGAATCAAGACGGAAGACACGGTCGTGAGCTACTGCCACATCGGACAGCAGGCGACCATGGTCTATTTCGCCGCGAAACGCCTCGGCATCAAGGCGAAGGTCTACGACGGTTCGTGGGACGAATGGAGCCGCAGGGACGAGCTCCCGGTCGAGCCAATACCGATCAAATGAGGGAGAGCTCTTGAAGCTCCCGGTCGCGGCGATCGTCGTTCTCCTCGCCTACATCGTCGCGATCACGGCCTTCGGCACCTGGCTCGGCCGGCGTCACAGCGGGGGCGTGCGCGGCTACTTCCTCGGCGGAAAGAGCGTTCCGTGGTGGGCCATCGCCTCCTGCATCGTCGCCACCGAAACCAGCACGCTCACCTTCATCGGGGCGCCCGGGACGTCGTACAACGGCAACTTCACGTTCCTCCAGCTCGTGTTCGGGTACGTCATCGGCCGCCTGGTGGTTTCGTTCCTGTTCCTGCCTGCCTATTTCCGCGGTGAAATCTTCACGTCGTACGAGATCCTCCAGAAGCGCTTCGGGGGGGCGGTGCGGGCGACCTCCTCCGGGATATTCCTGCTTTCAAGGACGCTCGGGGACGGGATCAGGCTTCATGCCGCCGCCCTTGTCCTCTCGGTCGCGGCGGGAATCAACGAGTGGTGGTGCATCCTCGCCCTCGGCGCCGCCATGATTCTCTACACCGAGGAGGGCGGTGTCGTCGCCACGATCTGGACGGACGCCATTCAGATGTTCGTGTACCTCTTCGGCGCCATCATCTGTTTTGTCGCGGTGGCGATTGCGCTTCCCGGCGGCGTGATGGGCGCCTTCGAAAAGGCGGCCGCCGCGGGCAAGCTGACCTTTCTGAACGCGGCGTTTGACCTCCACGATCCCTACACGATCTGGGCCGGGGTCATCGGAGGGATGTTCCTCACTATCGCAACCCACGGAACCGATCACTACCTCGTGCAGCGCTTCCTGGTGGCGAAGTCGCAAAAAGACGCGCAGACCGGCTTGATTCTCTCGGGCTTTCTGGTCTTCGCCCAGTTCGTGCTGTTCCTGTCCCTCGGGATCCTGCTCTGGGCCTTCTATGACGGGCGCAAATTCGGCCGGGCCGACGAAATCCTGCCCACGTTCGTGGCGACCGAACTTCCGGGCGTCTTCACCGGCCTGATTCTGGCCGCCATCGTGGCCGCGGCCTTGTCGCCCTCGCTCAATTCGATGGCTTCTGCGACCCTCCGCGACTTCTATGTGCCCTACATCAACCCCGGGGCAAGCGAGGAGAAGCAGCTCCGGCTCGCCCGGCGCTTCACTGTCTTCTGGGGTATTCTGCAAATCGGTGTCGCTGGACTCGCGCGCAATGTCGAGTCGGCGTTGCAGGCGGGTCTCGCGGCCCTGGGTTACGCTTCAGGCCCCACGGTCGGCGCCTTCGCCCTCGGCCTCTTCACCACGAGCGCCAACACCACAGGCACCATGATCGGAATGCTCTCGGGCCTGCTCGTGAGCCTCTCGGTCGGGCTCCTCTCGCCTCAGGTCTTCGGCGTGCCGGGTGTCGCCTGGACCTGGAACGTCTTCGTCGGCGCGGTCGTCACGTTCGCCGTGGGATTTACCGTCAGTTCTCTCACCCGTGAGGAGGGGGTGGCCGCCACGGCGTAGCGACGACCGTGGAGCCGGCCGGCCGAACTCGTTAGTAGAGCAGCGAGGCGGCCCGCGACGTGCGGAACCGTTCGATGGCCGGGGCATCCGACGCCACGATGGCTTCGGCGGAATCCCCGCGATCCACCGCGGCCCGGAGCGCGCGGGTGCCGACCAGGCGATCGAAGCCGCTCCCGTCGCCCAGCCAGGCAAACTCCGGATGCCGCTTTTTCATTTCGACCAGAAGCGTGACCCCCAGGCGGTAGGACTCGGCTTTTTGAGCGTCGGTGACGCGGATGTCGATCCCCTGGCAGGCAACATCGAGATGCTTTGGCGCGGGTGCTTGGGTCGATGAACGCGGTGTGAAGGTGGTGGGCTCGCAGGAAAACCCGGGGACTCGCACCACCCGCGCGAGTTCCGCGGCCCTAAGCCACGGCGCGCCGATCTTAAGAAAGGGCGTGTCGGTTCCCCGACCCTCGGTCGCGGTGGTTCCTTCGAGAAGACAGGTCCCGGGGTAGGCGAGGCACGCGTCGGCAGATCGCAGATTCGGCGAGGGATTCGCCCAGGTGAGTCCGGTGTCGGCAAAGGTCATGCCTCGCGACCATCCTTGGAGTTCAACCGCGCTGAGGCTCGCTTGCTTTTCCCGGCCTGCGTTTATCACACGAGCGATTTCCGCCATGGTCAGTCCATGCACCAGAGGTCCCGGAGTCATGTTCACGAGGGTGCGTGGAACTTCGCTCTCGGGTCCCGACAGAGGCCCCTCAACGCGCCGGCCTCCGATGGGATTGGGCCGATCCAGGACGACCATCGGCACCGAGGCGGAGGCGCAGGCATCGAGGCAATGAATCATGGTCGAGGCAAATGTGTAGAAGCGGACGCCGGCATCCTGTAGGTCGACCACGAAGACGTCGAGACCCTCGAGATCCTCAGGGAGAGGCTTCGACTTCTTTCCGTACAGACTGATCACGGGCAGGCCTGACCATGCGTCCACCGCGTCGTCCACCTTCTCGCCCGCCGCAGCGAGACCCCGGAAGCCGTGTTCGGCGCCGAACAGCTTCACGATCTTGACGCCGCTCGCAGTAAGAGCTTCGATCGCGTGCCGTCCACCGAACGTGAGAGAGGCGGCGTGAACCAGAAGTCCCACATGTTTTCCCTTGAGCGGTTCGCCCTTCGCGTCAATCACGGAGTCCAAGCCCGTGCGAACGCGGACCTGCGAGGCGGCGCTACCGAGCGATGGCAGGAGCAGCGACGCCGCCAGAAACCCCCGCCGGTTCAAGCCTCGATGCCGGTTCATGTCCGCAAGCCTAATCGGAAATGGATGGTCCCGTCCCCGGGGCGCCTATCGGCGGGCGTGCCTCGCGTCCCTCGAGCGAGAGACAGGTAACCTCGCGTTCCTGTGATCTCGCCCGATGTCGCTGCCGCCGTCACGCGCCTCGAACGCGAGGGCATCCTTGCCCCCGAGCAGGTCCGGCTCTTCGGACGGGTGGCTCGGGGCGAACTGGTAAGCCTGAAAATCGCGATCCAGGTCCTCCTTTATCTCGGTGTCGTGGCCCTCACCACCGGCGTCGGCCTGCTGTTCAGAGACGAGATCGCGAACCTGGGACCCGTCACGATCGCCCTCAGCGTGGGTCTCGTTGCCGCCTTGTGCCTGGCATGGGTGACGCGAAGATCCCCGGCCTTCTCCACCGCCGAAGTCGCGTCGCCCCACTTCGCCTTTGACTATGTTCTCGCTCTCGGCGCTCTTCTTGCCGCCGCCGACCTCGCCTTCATCGAGGCCCGCTTTTCGCCGCTGGGAGCACAGTGGGCTTTCCACCTTCTAGTGGTGAGCGCCGGTTATGCCGCCCTCGCGTTCCGCTTCGATTCTAGGACCTTGTTCGCCCTGGCCCTGACCACGTTCGCGGCGTGGCGAGGTGTGGCCGCGACCAGCGTCGAGCGCGTGGCCTTTGGTTTCTTCAACGACACGGACGCCGTCCGCGTGAATGCGCTCGCATGCGGCATCGCGTTCGTCGTCCTTGGTCGGATGTTGGACCGGCGGAGTCTCAAGGCGCACTTCGAACCCACGGCGACTCACTTCGGGTGGCTGCTGATCCTGCAGGCGATCGCCTGGGGAATCGACAGCGGGCCCTCAGCGGCGCTGCATCGCCTGGTTCTTATGGCCGTCGGCGGGGGCCTCGCCTGGTTCTCCTGGCGGGGCGGACGGTTCGCGCTCTTCGTCTTCGGAGTTCTGGCCGGCTACCTCGGGCTGGTGGTTGGCGTGGCGGACGCCGTGGAGGATGCCACGGCGATTCTGTTTCTGGTCGGAGTGTCCGCGATTTTTCTGGTGTTTGGACTCGCGGCCATTCACCGGCGCTTCCCCAGGGAGGCCGAAGAGTGAGAGTCGAGGTAGTCGCCGCCGAGCGCGCCAAGGACGTGCGCGACGCCGCCCGGGCCTGGCATCGCGCTGGCTTCATCGTCGAGGAAGTTCTGTCGCGGATTGTTTCGCTCTACCCCGATGACCGGCGGCGCCTCGGCCCGGGGTTCCGCGCTCTCGCATTCATCTTCGCCGGCGTTGCCGCCTTGGCGATGGTGGGTGTGGGCCTGATCAAGGCGACCCACCGAGACGCGGTCAGCGGCCTCTTGGTCTTTTGGGCCGTGGTGATGGCCCTGCTCACGGAACTGCAACGCGGGCCCTGGAAGCGCCATGACGCAGGCGCTGAGAGCGCCACCGCAACGATGGCCGCGCTCTTCGCGGTTGTGGCCTCCGTGATCGCCGGGATCGATCCATTCATTGACTCTTCAAATGAGTGGTTGATTCGTCTCTTCACGTCAGCCTGCGCGATATGCGTGGTCGCCGCCTGGCGCTGGGGCGACCGTCTCTTCTTCCTGGGCACAGCACTTTCCGGCTTCGGCCTTCTCGCCCAGACCGGTCACGGAAGGCTCCTCTGGCTCTTGGCCTCCTTGATCCTCATTCCCACGTGTCTGCGGGCAGCGCGCCACGCGCGGCTCGCGCCCTCGCATCGAAACGGCGCGATGATTCTAGGAGCGGTGGCGGTGGTGGCCCTCTATGGCTCCATCCATATCTGGTCGTGGGATCAGAGGGCCATCGAGTCCATGGATAGTGCGGCGCCCCCTTCAACCTCCGATGCCGCGGCGCTTCGGCCTTTTCGCTCGCTCTCCATCCTTGCCACCGCCCTGCTTCCCCCGGGTCTGCTTCTGATCGGCTGGCGCCGGCGCGAGCCTTCGCTCCTCTACGCGGGTCTGCTGTTGATCGGCGTCTCCATCGCGACCATAAGGCTCTATCACGCCATCATGCCTCTTTCCTTCGCTCTTATTCGCATCGGCGCCTGCTGCCTCGCCCTGGCCCTTTGGGTTCGCCGGTGGCTTCGATCCGGCGAGCGGGGAGAGCGGGCCGGATACACAGCGGACCCGCTGTTCGACCGTGCGAATCGCACCGACGCGATCCAGTCGGTGGTGGCCATGGCTTCGTTCACGCCGGCCGCTCAGGCCGCTTCCACGCGGCCCGCGTTCGAAGGCAGCGGGGGAAACTTCGGTGGTGGCGGAGCCACCGGGAATTACTGATACCGGGGCGCGCCGCGTCTTTGCGCGATCCTGGAGAGGGCGTAGTGCGGGACTCTCGGCGAAGGGCCCCTACTGCAATCCGCGCATGACCGCGTCGGCGATCTGCGGCCGGGCCTCGCGGATCTGATTGTTCTCGCGGGTCGGATGGACCCGGTTGGTCAGGAGGATCACAAACACGCCGGTCTCCGGATCCATCCACATCGACGTGCCGGTGAAGCCCGTGTGGCCAAAGGCGCGCTTCGACATGAGCGTGCCCGCGGAGGAGTTTTCGCTCGGAGTGTCCCAACCCAGGGCGCGCGATGAGTCGGGCACGGTGCTGCGGGTGGTGAACTGAGCCACCGTTTCTGGGGCAATGAAGCGACGATTCTCGAAGACACCGCCGTTCAGGAGCATGGTGGCAAAGCGGGCGAGGTCGGGAGCCGTTCCGAAAAGGCCGGCGTGGGGAGCGACTCCGCCGAGCCGCGCGGCGTTCTCGTCGTGCACCTCACCCCACACCAGGCGCTTACGCCACTCGTTGTCCACCTCGGTGGGCGCGATTCGGGACTTCATCGACTCGGGAGGCCGGAAGCCCGTGTCCCACATCTTCATGGGCTCGAGGAGGCGGCCCTTCACCAGGGTGTTGAGGTCAGCGCCCGATACGCGTTCGAGAATCTCTCCCAGCATCATGACGCCGAGGTCGGTGTAGACCGACTTTGTCCCGGGCTCGTACTTGAGGTCCATGGGAAGGATCCGGTTGAGGTACTCCGGCATCGTATGCGCTTCCTTGTAGAGCGGCGCCCACCAGTCGATGCCCGACGAATGGGTCAGAAGATGCCTCACCGTGATGCGTTCCTTGGAGCCTCCCGTGAACTTTGAAAAAAAGTCGCGCACGGGCCGGTCGAGGCCGAGCCGGCCCTCATCCACCATCATCATGGTCATGGTGGTGGTGGCAATAACCTTGGTGAGGCTGGCCAGATCGAAAATGGTGTCCGTGGTCATGGCGGGAGCATCAGACTCATAGGTGCGCCGGCCGTAGGCCTTGAGGTGAACAAGCGCGCCGTCACGACCGACGGCCACCACCGCGCCCGGGAATGCCTTCCGCTCGATGAATCGCTCGACCGTGGCATCCACGTCGGCGAAGGTTCCAGGCTTGAAGCCTTCAGTCTCGGGCGGGGCGGGGGCGAGCGTCATGGCGCGATGAGGGATCTTAAGACCGTGACCGAACGGGAAGAGACCCGGAAGTGTGACAGGAAGTTGTCCGCCAATATCGAACTCGCCGAAGAGAGCCCCTATGGCCGCCCGTTGCGCGGTGTCGATGCCTCCGTAAGCGGCAAGATAGACGGGAATCTCGGGCGCCTGCCTCAGCAGATAGGGCGATCCGAAGGCGAGAACTATGAGGGGCGGCCCGGACTGCGCGAGTCGGGAGAGCAGTTTCGCGTGCGCAGCTTCCATATTTGCCGTGCCCTTGCTGGAGGTGACCCGCACAAAGGCCGAGGCCACCACATGCGAGAATTCTCCGCTTTCGGCCTGCGCGACGATCTCATTCGCGAGCTCGGCGTTGAGATCCGGACCGACATAGCGGTTAGTGGCCTTTACGTATCGCCGGGCGAACTCCGACTCGGGAATGCCCGAGATCCAGTCGTTGCGAGCATCGGAGGACAAAACGAGGTGAAGGAGCCGCAGCGGTTTCTCAACCGCCAGAGGAATCACGGCGCCCTCGTTCTTGACCAGGGTGATGGACGCTCGGGTGATTCGGTTCGCAGCCTCGATGTCTTCCGGCCGGCCCACGTTTTTCCCGATGCCGGCCTCATCGACATAGCGATTCCGATCGAGGCCCAGCGACTCTTTCGTCTTCAGGAGGCGCAGTACGGAGGCGTCGATCTGAGCCTCGGCGATGCGGCCATCGCGCACCGCTCGCCCAATCTCCCGCACCGCGATCTTCGCGTCTTTCGGAAGGAGCACCAGATCGCAGCCCGCCAAAACCGCCCGGACCGCGGCCTCGCCCGACCAGGCCAGGTCGAGGCCGCTCATCTCCATGGCGTCGGTGACGATCAGGCCTTCGTACTTCATGTCGTCGCGGATGAGACCGGTGGTGAGCGGGCGGGAGAGACTCGCCGGATCGCCGCTCGCGTCAACCGACGGCACGGCAATGTGGGCGACCATGACCGCATCGACCCCCGCCTTGAACATGGTCCGAAAGGGCGCCAGTTCCACGCGGTTCAGCCTTTCGCGATCCGCGGAGATGACGGGCAGGGTCAGATGAGAATCGGTCGCGGTGTCGCCATGCCCCGGAAAATGCTTGGCCGTGGAAAGGATGGCTCCCTCGCGGGCGCCGCGGACGTAGGCCGACGACAAACGAGCGACGAGGTCAGGGTCTTCGCCGTAGGACCTGATGTTTATCACCGGGTTGTCGGGGTTGTTGTTCACGTCCGCCACCGGCGCGAACGTCCAGTGGATGCCGATAGCGCGCGCCTCGCGGCCGGTCACCAGACCGCTGAAATAAGCGGCCTCTTCCGAACGGGTGGCCCCAATCGCCATCGCGTACGGAATCGGCACGACACCGCGACGCACCCTGAAAGCAAGACCCCGTTCAAGGTCGGCCGAAACCAGGAGGGGGATTTTCGCACGGCGTTGCAGGTCATTGAGGATCTTGGGCGCCGCGTACACGTCCGACTCGAAGATGGTGATGTGGCCGACCTTCAACGTCTCCACCTCGTCGATCAACGACTGGTAGTCCGCCGAACGGGGATTGGTGTAGATCCCGAACGCGCGCACGCCAATCATTTGAGCCACCTTCTCTTCGAGGGTCAGCGTCTTGAGCGTGGCCTCGGCCCAGCCTGATGGCCCGGGCAGGGCGGCGCGCGGCTTGGCCGGCGGCTGGGGCGGTGGGCTGAGCGAGCGGAAGCAGGAGCCCGACACCACGGCCAGCGAGAGGAGAAACGTGGAAGCCGTCCACGGGCCGGAGCGCCAGGAGGCCATTGAAACCGGATGCTAGCAGTTGGGTCTCATCGCCTCGCTACCCCGACCGATGAAGATCACGGCACCGGAAGACATTCTTCAGCCGAGGATCCTTCGCGCCACCGCCGAGATCAGGAGCGGCACGTCGTCTGAGGTTGCCAGATCCCTCAGGTCGCCGGGATTCATTTCCGCAATCAAGGCCAGAGAAATGGGGTGAGGCGTGGTTGAACTTCTGACGATCGCGCGCCGGACCTGGTAACTCGTGGCCCACCGGTGCACCTGCAGAATCTCGGAGGCGAGCTGGCCAGGAGCGGCGCCCGACTCCAGGAGCTGGCAGAGGTCGCCGTCCCGGAGACGCGGATTCTGAAGGCCAGCCTCGCGCACCCGCGGTTCGGTGGAGCGGAGCAGACGGCTCGTCACCCGCCCGGGACCCATGCGGGACAAAGTGATGAGATCTCCGAGGCGCATGGCATTCAGTCCCTCCAGCAGGAGGGCTTCGGCCTTCTGGCGCACGGCCGGAGCGAGTTCGGCGGCGACCGCCACATCCGCAAGATCCCGCCAGGAAAGACCAGGGAGGGCCTGAAGCGCAATCCGAGGCGTGGTCGAAGGCGACCGTGCCACGGCCCCGAGCACGGTCTGCCGGGCGCCGAACCGCGAACGCTCCATCACAAAAGCGTTCACGTTTGGCGGAAGCCGGCTGCGCAGCGCGTGTCTCAGGTCGAGATCGGTGATGGACTCGTCCGCGAGAATGCGGGTGAGACGCTCCGGATCGTCGGCACTCTCGAACAAGGCGCGGCGCAGGTCGCTTTTGGCCGGCGTGGAATCGGTCATGGATCCTTCTCGTCGCCTGCTCGAAGGAGCGAAGCCCCAAAAGATGCGAACGTTCCGAACGAAGACCGTTCCGCTCGCGTCAGCATGGCGCGAAGCATAGACAAAGGGCCCATCTTGTCCTTACCTCCGAAAAGAGCGCCTGGGCGACCCGTCGGAGAGGCCATTTTTCAGGTCCAGCGCCGTCCGAAACGCAGAGGCCGAGGACGACGCGAACCGAGGATCCTCAAAGGGTCGAATTGCGGCTAT
>JANLWV010000374.1:0-2032 GCA_031364765.1 Vicinamibacteria bacterium | reverse complement strand
ACTGGTGGATCCGCCCGAGGTGGTCCTGTGTGGTGAGTGTCTAATCCTTCATCCGTGTCGCTGTCAAACGTTCGGTCCGCGGCGAGTGTTTCCTCAGGCCGCGAGCCTCCCCGGACTTCATGGCTTTTGAACCCGGTTCCTGATCCAGGCGAGTGTCGGCTCGAAGACGTCACGCCTGGCGTGATCGCCCACCACAACGTCGAGATGGCCGTAGCCTTCCAGAACGTGGATGGTCACGTCCGGAGATCCGCTCTTTTGCGCCGAGTAGATGCCGTTCAGCAGCCAGTCGCCGGGCATGCGCGCATTGCCGAAGTAGAGGATCGGCGTCTTCATCTCGCCCCACAGATCATCGAGTGGGGTCTTCGGGTCGTCATCGCGGTCCCCCATCCGTTTGCCCTCAGGATCCTGAACCGCCGGGTAGTACCGGTCGTACCCCGCGAGGAGTTTCCCGAGCACTTCGGGTCGAGATTGGCCTCCTTGAGGATTCGCGAGCGCGCCCGGACCCCACGCGAACTGCAACAGATTCGAGAGTTGCTCGCCGATGCGCTTGAACTTCGGATCGCCCGCGGGGGCGGCGGGATTCTCCGCGGTGGCCAGCATCATCTTCTGACGCCCTTCCCAGCCCAGACGCCCGGACACATCGGTCGCCCACGCCCCGCTCTCCTCCAGCTTCTTCAGATCGGCCTCGGGCTCATACTGGTTCTTCGGCGCGTGGGACTTGAACTGGCCGTCGAGGGCAATTAGGCCCGCCACCACGGAGGGTTCGCTGCCGGTGTAGGCGTAGGCGAGAAACACGCCCCGAGAAAAGCCCGACACGTAGACCTGGGCTCGGCCGCTTTCCGTTCGAGCCAGCGCACTGGCGGCCGTGATGTCGTCCAGGAATGCTTCCGTCGTCCACGTCTTCATCGAAGCCAACGCGTTCGCGTCGACGCTTGACGAGGAAAACCGCGTCCGATAGTCCAGGGTGAAGACTTCCACGCCGCGACGGGCCAGAAAAATCCAGAGGTTGTGATCTTCGTCGGTCAGAGCGACCTCGCCGTTCATATGCGTGCCGGGGAGGTAGAGCATGGTAGCGGCCGAAGCGCCTTTGGTGCGATAGCGATGGACTTCGATCCGGTCGAAGGGGCCTTTGGGAGGCCGGATGGCGCTCCAGATGGAGTGTTCGATATCGGGCGCGCCCGCTATAGGCGCGCCTTTGGCCGCCGTCCATTCCCAAGGGGCAGCCTTGGCCTCGCTGGCCAGGAGGAGCAGGGCGACAAAAGCGATGAGGGATCGGGGCACGGAAGAGGCGCTCACATTCCGGGAGGCGTGAACCGGCCGTCATGGGCGGTCCATCCGCCGTCCACGAAGAGGATCGTGCCGGTGATGTAGCTCGCGGCCGGGGCGCAAAGGAACAGCGTCGCCGCCGCGACTTCCTCGGGCTGGCCCCAGCGATTCATGATGCTCTTCGCCGCGTAGGCCTCGTACCAGGCCTGGTTGTTCTTGATCTGGGCCGTCAGCGGAGTGTCGATGACGCCGGGTCCGATCGCATTCACGCGCACGCCCGAGGATCCAAACTCGGATGCGGCGGTTCGAACCATCTGCAGGATGCCCGCCTTGGTGGCGGCGTAAGCCGACTGGCCGGGTTCGACGGTCAGCGACCGGATGGACGAATAGAGAACGATGCTGCCGCTCTTCTGGGCGGTCATGATCCGGCCGGCCGACTGGAGCACGTTGAAGTTTCCGCGCATGTTCACAGCCATCACGCGATCGAACTCTTCCTCCGTGTAGTCGAGGATCTTCTTACGCACGTTGATGGCCGGTGTGCAGATGGCCACATGAAGGCCCCCGAGACGCGCGGCGATGTCGTCGAAGCACTTCCTGACCGCGGCGCCATCACGTATGTCGACGACCCCGCTCTCGGCCTTGCCGCCCGCGCTCTTGATGGTGTTCGCCACCGCTTCGGCACTGGCCGCGTTCACATCAAGGCAGACCACGTGCGCGCCGAGGTCGGCGGCCATGCGGGCCGTCGCTTCGCCGATGCCGGAACCGG
>JANLWV010000528.1:0-3353 GCA_031364765.1 Vicinamibacteria bacterium | reverse complement strand
GGCCCTCCTCGACACCATCAAGGAGTCCCAGGATCTCGTCGACCTGGCCGACCACAAGGCGCGCTTCGCCCTGATCATTATGGGCGCCCTCAACGCCGCGATCATCATCCTCGGCACCCGATCCGACCTGCTGGCGAGCCTTCCTCCCAATCTGGAGGTCTGGCTTGCCGTCTACGCGGTCATCGCCGTCTATTTCCTCGTCCAGGCGATCGAATCGCTCCGCCCACGCAGCATGCCGGACCTGGCTCGAAAGGGATCCGTTTCCGAGAAGGAGGAGAGCCTGGGTCTGCGTTTCTTTGCGGATGCCCTTCGCTACGATATGCCGACCTATCTCAGTGCGTGGCAGTCAGTCCGAGTGAGCCAATTGAACGCGGAACTCGCCAGTCAGCTTTATATCCTCGCCCGCATCAACAAGGCCAAGTACAAAGCGGTCGCCAAGCTCTATCTCGGTCTTCAGGCGATCACCGTTTTGACCGCGGGCCTCCTGATTGCCCTGGGTGTGGGCGCCTGGGTGAGATACGGGGCGGTGGCGGAATCGGCGGTGGCGCTCGCCGACGGGAGTGCCCCGGCGCCTCCAAAGTTAAAGGGCGGAAAGCCGGGGAAAGGCGGGTGGTCGATTCTCGGCGAACCCGAGCGACTCGCTGTCCCCTCGGTGAAGGAACCTTCCGGTGTTGCTTTCTCTCCGGTCCGCGGCACGCTTTTCGTGGTTGGCGATGAGGGCTCTCTCGTGGAGATTGACCCTCGCGGGAAGCTTGTCGCCAAACTTCCCATGGGCGGAAACCTGGAGGACGTGGCGCTGCACACGCCTTCGGGCCGTCTTGTCCTCCTTTCCGAGAGGAAGGGCGAACTCACCGTCTTCGATCCTTTGACCGGGAAAAAGACGGGCCGGTTCAAGCTCGACGCCGAGGCGCTTCTCGGGCAGAAAGGCGTCGACAAGAATCAGGGTTTCGAGGGCCTGGCCTTCAGGCCGGACGGGGCCCGAGCAGGCGGCGGCATCTTCTATCTCGTCCATCAACGCGCTCCCGCACTCATGGTGGCCCTGACCTTCGACCCGCTTCTACCCTCGGGAAGCCTTGGCGCCGAATCGGTGTTGAGTCGCACGAAGGTGGCCAAGCGCGAGGATCTGACCGCGGTCACCTATGACGCGGCTCTGGATCGTCTGTTTGTGATCGCCGATTCGAAGGACCGTATCGTTATGCTGGGCGTCTCGGGGATTGAGGAAGCCGAGATTGTGTTGCCGGGAGTTCAACAGGAGGGTCTGACCTTTGACGCCGACGGCAATCTCTGGATAGCCGACGACCGGGCGGGACTACTGGTCTTCCGAGGCGCTCGTGACCGGATCGCTGAGGAAATGAGGGCGATGACGTCCGATTCCCCTAAAAGCGAGGGGTAGCCCGAGCGAAGCCCTCTTAAGCATGAAACTATGGAGAAAAAGCGCGTGAGCAATGTCAGGATGGGCCCCACTGGTTTTTTGATTTCGCTCTGTCTCACCGTGGGGCTGCCGGCGTTCGGCTTGGCCGCCACGCCGCAGGCCGGGAGTGACGAGACGCCCAAGGAAACCAAAAGCTGGCATCGCGAGGGTCTTGGTCTCAAGAAAGGGAAGTCGAGCATCAATCTCGTGGGCTACGCCCAAGGTGATTTCCGAAGGTTCGACTGGGAGCCCAAGGAGACCGACCTCGGACCGCTCCGCGCCTCCGAGCGCGAACTGGGGCGCCTCCGCCTCGGCTTCAAAGCCGAGTTCGACCGTCTCTCTTTTCAGTTCGTGGGCGACCCACGCAACTCGCGAAAGGGCGATCGCATCAAGGACGTGACCGCAGGCTACGAGTTCTCCAAGAAGTTCGCGGTGATCGCCGGCCACTTCAAGCCGCCAATGAGCGCGGAGTTCCTCACCTCCGCCGCGAAAACCGACTTCGTGGATCGCTCGATGGCCGCCGATCGGCTGGCTCCCGACCGCAATTGGGGCGCCGGGGTGAGTGGCGAACTTGGAAAGCTCTGGTACGGAATCGGCGTTTTTGCCGGCGACGGCGCCTCCCCGACCTTGGATGCCGAGACCTCCGGGGCGGCGCGGCTGACGTTCAAACCCCTCAAGGGTTTCCTCGTCGGAGGCTCGTTCATGCAGGGGAAAGTGAAGGCGGATGCCAAGGTCGGTTCGAGCGAGCCTCCGCCAAAAGGAGGACAGGGTCGAACCGCCACCGGTTTCACTTTCTGGGAGCGGGCGCACGTGAACGGCACGCGCCGCAGGCTGGGTGGAGATCTGGCCTACTCCCGAGGCCCCTTCAGGATCATCGGTGAGTATCTGGAGCTCCGCGAGCAGAGGCTCGGTCAAGGCTCGACCGGTCAGGACATCCCCGATGTTCGAGGGCGCGGCTGGAGCGTGCAGGCGTCCTACGTGGTGACGGGAGAAAAGAAGGACTCCACCGTGGAGCCGAAGAAGTCGATCTTTGAGGGCGGCAAAGGCGCTCTCGAGATCGTGGCCCGGGTTGAGGGCCTCAAATTCAACGACACCGGAGATCCCTCGGGCTTTGCCGGTTATGGGAATCGCACTCGCAATATCGCTCCGTCTGGCGCCTCGGCGATCGCGGGGGGCCTCAACTACTGGGCTTCCAATTTCCTCAAGTTCCAGGGCGACGCAATCTGGGAAAGCTACAACGATCCTCTGATTGCGCCCGTTCCAGGCAACAAAGGGCGATATTTCACACTGATTGGCCGTATTCAGGTCATGGTTCCGTGACGCTGAGCACAACCGATTGAACGTCACGTACGCCTTGAGCGTTATCCTGAATCGTACGTCGAAAGGAATCGTCCCATGTACCCAATGAAAACTTCTGTCTCGCTCGCATTACTGTGCGGAGCCCTGGCTCCCGGTCTTGTTCTCGCCGCCGACCCTATCTTCGATGCGAGTCGGCTTCACGAGTGCAAGCTGGAGCTCGATCCCGCCGACTGGTCGGCTTTGCGAGCCAACTTCCAGACCAATCAGTTCTACGCCGCCAACTTCACGGTGGACGGGGAGACGGTCAAGCAGGTTGGCATCCGGTCTCGCGGTCTGGGGTCCCGAAGCGGCGAGAAGCCGGGCCTCAAGATCGACTTTAACAAGTACGTCTCTGGCCAGGAGTTCCACGGGTACAAGACCATGGTCCTCGACAATGTCACTCAGGACCCGAGCATGATGCGCGAGGTTCTGGCCAACAGCGTTTTTGAAGCGGTGGGGATTGCCGCCCCGCAGATCGCCTTCTGCCGGCTCAGCATCAACACCGACTTTTGGGGCCTCTACACTCTCATCGAATCCGTGTCCAAGCCGTTTCTCAAGGCGCGCCTGGGCGAGGAGAGCGGGACCCTGGTGGTGGTGGACGGCG